>JAJFBI010000196.1 GCA_020697385.1 Microvirga sp.
ACCAGGACATCCTCGACCTCTACAGCCGCGTCCCGGTCGGAACCCCGGTGGTCGTTCTGTCCGATACGCGGACGGCCGATGCCGGCACAGAGCCATCCATTTAACAGGTCAAAGTGAGCGTGGGCGGCAGCCAGGCTGGTGCCGCCCTCGAACTATAGCAAGGGCGATAGCAGCCGCGCGGTGGAAGCACGCAACCGGATCAGGACATAGCACCGCTGGTATCCGTCCGTAGCGAACGGATGGCAATCTTTGAGGTCCCGCTCGAACGCCGTCTCCAGCCCCTGCGCAAGGCGCGCCTCGACATCGCGGAAGCCGGCGATAGGCCGGCATATTCTACCGGGCACGGCACATCGGTAGGCTGGGCCACGATGATGCCAACCTCGGGCGGAGACTGGGTGGAGCCTGATGCGGGTTGAGGCGAGGCCGCCTTTTCTGAGGTGCGGAGCATAAAGAAGTACGAGCTTTCTGCACACTCATGTGTCGCGCATATGAAGCGCGGCTGTATTGTGCCCGCATGAGCATCGATTCATCCCCACCGGTTCTGGTCTGGTTCCGCGACGATCATCGCCTGAGCGACAATCCTGCCCTGGCTGCAGCGGCAGAAGCCGGAACAGAGGTTCTATGCTTCTACGTGCTCGATGACGCGTCCGAGGGAACCCGCCCGTTGGGAGGCGCAGCCCGCTGGTGGCTCCATGGATCGTTGAAGGCGCTCGGCGATGCTTTGGAGCGCGCGGGCTCCAGCCTTCTCCTCCTGAAAGGCCCCACCATCACGGTGGTCGAGAGCGTGGTGCGAGCCACCGGCGCCTCGGCCATCTATTGGAACCGCCGCTATGGCGCAGCCGAGATCGCTGTGGACAGCGCCATCAAGGCGCGCTTGGCCGGTCGCGGCATCAAGGCTCACAGTTTCAACGGCCGGCTCCTGCACGAACCTTGGGAGATCACGAACCAGGCTGGCAGGCCGTTCCAGGTCTTTACGCCTTACCTTCGGGCCCTGAACGCCCGGCCCATCAAGCCTCCGCTCCCAGCGCCCCGACGGCTGAAAGGCGGCGTCTGGGCAAAGGCGATCCTCGATCAATCCATCTCGCTGACGGAACTTGGACTTGAACCTTCGTCTCCGGATTGGGCCGGCGGCATCAGGCAGGGATGGCAGCCCGGGGAGCATGCCGCTCTAGGCAAGCTCTCACAGTTTATCGAGATAGGCCTGAAGGGCTATGCCGAGGGACGGGACCGGCCGTCACAGGCGGGGACGTCGCGCCTGTCGCCCCATTTGCGCTTCGGGGAGATCAGCCCGCGACAGGTTTGGCATGCGATCCTAGGGGCCATGGCCAATGAGCCCGGCTTGGAGCGGGATGCGGAAAAATTTCTGAGCGAGATCGCTTGGCGAGACTTTACCCATCAGTTGCTTCATTTCCATCCCCATCTACCGGACCGGCCGCACAGCAGTCGATTCGAGAACTTCCCCTGGAACGTGGATCGCCAAGCTCTCAGGGCCTGGCAGAGGGGCCTCACCGGCTATCCGATCGTCGATGCCGGCATGCGCCAGCTTTGGCAGACGGGCTGGATGCACAACCGGGTGCGCATGATTACGGCTTCTTTCCTGGTGAAGCACCTGCTGACCGACTGGCGCCAGGGTGAAGCCTGGTTCTGGGACACGCTCGTCGATGCGGATGCGGCCAACAACGCCTTCAGCTGGCAGTGGATCGCGGGCTCGGGCCCGGACTCGGCTCCCTTCCACCGAATCTTCAATCCGGTCACCCAGGGCGAGAAGTTCGATCCTAAAGGGGACTACATTCGTATCTATGTGCCGGAACTCTCGCGGCTTCCGCCAGCCTTCATCCACAAGCCCTGGGAGGCTCCGCCCGGCATGCTTCGTGAAGCGGGCGTGGAACTCGGTGAGATTTATCCAAAGCCGATCGTTCCCCACGGCCCTGCCCGAGAGCGTGCCCTCGAAGCCTTTCGCAGCCTGCGGGGCTTGGCATCCGAACCGGCTGACTGAGGAATGGCTTGACCCGCCAAGGCCATTGCCGTCAGCATCGCGCCTCGCCTTATCCATTTGTCGAGATGCTCATGACCGCCACCGCACTGCTTTTCCGCGACGACGCCTATGCCACCTCCTGCGAAGCGCGGGTTGTCGGAACCACGCCGGAGGGCGGCGTCATTCTCGACCGCACGGTGTTCTATGCCCAGGGCGGCGGGCAGCCCGGGGATCTAGGCACTCTCGTGACGGCCAACGGCGACAGGATCGAGATCACCAACACCGTCTACGGCGCGGACCGCTCGCACGTGGCGCATCTGGTCGGGACTGAGGCGGCATCCCGTCTGGCGGAGGGCGAGACCGTCACCGTGCAGCTCGACTGGCCGCGGCGTCTCAAGCGCATGCGCGTCCACACGGCGCTCCATCTGCTCAGCGTTGTTCTGCCCTATCCGGTCACCGGTGGCTCTATCGGTGACGGCGATGGAAGGCTCGATTTCGACATCCAGGATGCAGGCCTCGACAAAGCAGCGATCACGGACCAGCTGAACGCGCTCGTCGCCCGCGATGCTCCAGTCACCGACCGCTGGATCACCGATGAGGAACTCGATGCCAATCCGGGGCTCGTGAAGACCATGTCGGTGAAGCCACCACGCGGGTCCGGACGGGTGCGTCTGGTGGAGATCGAGGGCATCGATCTTCAGCCCTGCGGCGGCACGCATGTGAGGCGTACGTCTGAGATCGGCACGGTCGTCATCACGGACATCGAAAAGAAGGGCAAGCAGAACCGCCGCGTTCGCCTGTCCCTCGCCGACTGAACCCTTTTACCCGCTCAAGAGGAGTGGCCTATGCCCCAGCCCTTCGTGTCGACCGCCTGGCTGCAAGAGCACCTGAACGATCCGGATCTCGTGGTCGTGGACGGCTCCTGGTATCTGCCAACGCAGAACCGTGATCCGCAGGCCGAGTATCTCGCGGGTCATATCCCCGGCGCTGTGCGCTTCGACATCGACACCGTGAAGGACACCTCGTCGTCGCTGCCCCACATGCTGCCTTCGCCCGAGGAATTTGCGAAGGCTGTTGGCGCGATGGGGATCAGCGAGAGCATGACCATCGTCGTTTACGACGGTGCCGGCCTCTTCTCGGCCCCGCGGGTCCGCTGGACATTCCAAGCGTTCGGCGCACGCAACGTCTCCATCCTCGACGGTGGCTTCCCGGCCTGGAAGGCTGAAGGACGGCCGATAGAGACCGGACCGGAACAGCCCCGCGCTCCCCGCACCTTCGCGCCCGCTTTCGACGCGTCCGTGGTGGCAGATGCGGCGGCCGTTCAGCAATCCTTGCAATCGAAGACGGCTCAGGTGGTGGATGCCCGACCCGCCAACCGGTTCCAGGGTGAGGCCCCTGAGCCGCGGCCGGGTCTTCGCATGGGTCATATCCCCGGCAGCCTCAACCTGCCCTTCGACCGGATCGTCGAGAACGGCCGCTTGAAGGATAAGGACGGACTCGAGAAGGCCATCGCCGAGGCAGGCATCGATCCCGGTCAGCCGGTGATCACCAGCTGCGGCTCCGGCGTCTCGGCCGCCATCCTTGGCGTGGCCTTCGAGGTCGCAGGCCATCCGATCAAGGCGATCTATGATGGAGCCTGGGCCGAATGGGGCGCACGGGATGATCTGCCGGTCGCCACAGGACCGGCAAAGAACAGGGAATAATCCTCTCAGCCCCTCACGTCGTCACCGGCCCTGTGCCGGAGATCTCGATGAAGTGAGGCGCCACACTTTTCCAAGCAAGGTCGCCAGGACAAGCCCGGCCATGGCGGTAGGATGGGTGAACAAGCCAAACAAAAAGGCCCGAGATATCTCGGGCCTTTTTGTATTCTATCAGCTCAGCCTCAGTGCAGGATCTGGGACAGGAAGAGCCTGGTGCGCTCGTGCTGCGGGTTCTTGAAGAACTCGTCCGGCGTGTTCATCTCGACGATCTGCCCGTAATCCATGAAGATCACACGGTCCGCCACCTGACGGGCAAAGCCCATCTCGTGCGTCACGCACAGCATGGTCATACCTTCGTCAGCCAGTCCCACCATGGTATCGAGCACTTCCTTGACCATCTCAGGATCGAGCGCCGAGGTCGGTTCGTCGAACAGCATGATCTTGGGGCTCATGCAGAGCGAGCGGGCAATCGCCACGCGCTGCTGCTGGCCGCCCGAGAGCTGGCCCGGATACTTGTTCGCCTGCTCCGGGATCTTCACCCGGGTCAGGTAGTGCATGGCGACCTCCTCGGCCTCCTTTCTGGGCATCTTCTTCACCCAGATCGGCGCCAGCGTGCAGTTCTCCAGAATGGTGAGATGCGGGAAGAGGTTGAAGTGCTGGAACACCATGCCGACGTCCCGGCGCACCTCGTCGATGCGCTTGAGGTCGTCCAGCAACTCGACACCATCGACGATGATCCGGCCCTTCTGATGCTCCTCGAGGCGGTTGATGCAGCGGATCATCGTGGACTTGCCCGAGCCCGAGGGGCCGCAGATCACGATGCGCTCGCCGCGCTGAACATTCAGGTTGATGTCCCGCAGAACGTGGAACTCGCCGAACCACTTGTGGACGTCGATCATCTCGATGGCAGCCTGAGCCTTCGGGTCGATCGTGGTGGAGGGGATGTGCTGAGCGGTCATTGTCGTTGCCATGAATGTTTACCGTTTCTGACCAGCCGCAAGGCGCCGCTCAACCCCGAGGGAGTATCGCGACATGCCAAAGCAGAAGATGAAGTAGAACAGGGCCGCAAAAGCATAACCAGTGAGGCCGATGGTGGGCGCCGCCCAGGCCGGATCGATGCGGGACGCCTCGATGGTCTTGACCAGATCGAAGATGCCCACGATGGCCACCAGGGAAGTATCCTTGAACAGGCCGATGAAGGTGTTCACGATACCGGGGATCACGATGCGCAGGGCCTGCGGCAGGATGATGAGGGACATCATCTGCGGGTAGTTGAGGCCCAGAGACATCGCCCCCTCATATTGTCCCTTCGGCATGGCCTGAAGGCCGCCGCGCACCACCTCGGCCATGTAGGCGGAGGCGAAGAGCGCGGTGCCGATGAGCGGACGCAGCAGGCGATCCACCGTCATGTCCCCCGGCAGGAACAGCGGCAGCATGGTGTTGGCCATGATCAGGACCGTGATCAGCGGCACGCCGCGCACGAACTCGATGAAAATCACCGAGGCCATCCGCACGATCGGCAGCTTGGAGCGCCTTCCCAGAGCCAGCACGATACCGAAAGGCAGCGAGACCACGATGCCGACCGTCGCAACCAGCAGCGTCACGAGGATGCCGCCCCACAGGGACGTAGGCACATGGGCAAGACCGAAATCGAGGTCGACCAGCGCGAGGGTCACGCCGACCACAGCCACGATGCCGCCCGCCATGATGAGAGCTGGACGCAGGGAGGCCTTGAGCAACGCTGCCACGAAGGCAAAGAGGGCGATCACCAAGGCGCTGAAAATCACAAAGCCGATCCAGAAGCGTCCGCTGAAGTTCTCGTTGCCGCCCGTCAGCAGAACGTAGGAGACGACCGGAAACACCCAGAAGAAATACACAGCTCCCAGGTCGCGGCGCGGTGCCTTCAACCACAGGAGCCAAACGACACCTACGGCCAGGAGGATGAAGAAGATGTTCACCCGCCAGCGCTGCGAGATCGTGTAGGAGCCGTAGATGAAGTAGTTGATCTTGTCCCAGATGAAGGCCCAGCAGGCGCCGCTCTCGCTGCCGCCGGAATCGGCGCGGCAGGCGGCACGGTCGGTGCCGGTCCAGACCGCGTCGATGAAGAGGAACTTCATGAGCGGCGGAACGCTGACATACAGGAGGTAGAACACCACCAGGGTCAGGATCGTGTTGAAGGGGCCGGAAAAGAGATTCTCCCGGACCCAGGCGACGGGCCCGCGAGCCAAGTTGGGCGGGGGCAGAGCCTCCACCTGCCTGGCGCGGACGAAACGGGGCATATCGACGGCGGTGCTCATAAGATCTCCTACCGTTCGACGATCGCCACACGGCGATTGTAGATGTTCATGAAGAACGAGGTCAGAAGGCTGATGGTCAGGTACACGCCCATGGTGATCACCACGACTTCGATGGCCTGACCTGTCTGGTTGAGTACGGTTCCCATGAAAACCTGCACGAGATCCGGGTAGCCGATAGCAACCGCAAGAGATGAGTTCTTCGTCTGCGGGATCACCACCAGACGAAGAGTCTTGCCCGGAGAAAGGCCAAGAGATCCAGCAGCCTCCGTTTGCCCCTTCGACACCGCGAGGATGCCGGCGCGAACGACCTCGGCGATGAAAGCAGCCGTGTAGGTGACAAGGCCGAGAAGCAGCGCCACGAATTCCGGCAGGATCTGCATGCCGCCGGTCAGGTTAAACGTGCCCTTGCGCGGCAGTTCGAAGCCGATGGGGTTTGCGCCGATGAGCGCCAGAACGATCCAGGTAAGGATCGGCAGGCCTAAGACCAAAGCGAGCGTCACCTTGCCGACAGGATACTGCCGGCCGGTCTGCTCCTGCTGCTTCCTCGCCCAGCGGCGATAGATGAAGGTGCCGATCAAACCGATAAGGAGAACGGCGACGAGGATCCCGATATTGGACGCCCACAGAGGCCGGGCCATGAACAGACCGCGGGAATTCAGGTAGAAGCCCGCGCCCATCTCGAGGGAATTGCGCGGCTGCGGCAAGGTGCCGAGCACGGCGATGTACCAGAACAGTAGCTGAACCAGCAGCGGGATGTTTCGCAGAACCTCAACATAGACCATGGCGACCTTTGCCACCATCC
>JAJFBI010000197.1 GCA_020697385.1 Microvirga sp.
TGATCGTCTCCGTGAGCGGAAGTCACGTGATGGCGTATTTTGACCGGAGATCAAGGGGTACCATTTTGTTGCGCGGAAAAAGCCTTGGATTTGGCCAAGATCCCGTGACTTTTAAGCGTTGCTGCGCCAAGCAGACTGGCGGTCCCTGCCCAAGGCCCTAGAACCAACGCAACTTCGTTTCAGACGAGCACCCGATGCGCACCGAGACAGAATCCGTCATTCGCCTTGAGGATTACCGGCCCAGCGACTTCCTGATCGACCAAGTTGAACTCGACGTGAAGCTGCATCCGACAGAGACCCGGGTGATCGCCACGCTTCGCATGAGACCCAACCCGGCCGGGCGCTCGGATGCGCCCCTCGTTCTCGATGGCGACGAGTTGAACCTGAAATCCGTGGCCCTGGATGGGCGCCCCCTATCGCCGGAAGAGTTCGAGGCCTCGCCGCACTCGCTCACCGTCGCGCAGGCGCCCCGCCAGGCTTTCACCCTGACAATCGAGACCGAGATCAACCCGACGGCCAACACCAAGCTCATGGGCCTCTACCGCTCGGGCGGCAATTACTGCACGCAATGCGAGGCGGAAGGCTTCAGGCGCATTACTTACTTCCTCGACCGGCCCGATATTCTCTCCATCTATACCACCCGCATCGAAGCCGACCCCGAGGAGGCTCCGGTCCTCCTCGGCAACGGCAACCTCGTCGAAAGCGGATCGATCGACGATTTCGGGCGCCGCTTCGCCTTCTGGCACGATCCGCACCCCAAGCCGTCTTATCTCTTCGCGCTGGTGGGCGGCCGGCTCGGCCGTGTCGCCAAGGCCTTCACCACCATGAGCGGACGTGCGGTGGAGCTTGCGGTCTATGTAGAGCCCGGCAAGGAGGATCGCGCCGACTACGCCCTTGATGCGCTGGAGCGCTCCATGCGCTGGGACGAGCGGGTGTTCGGCCGGGAATACGATCTCGACGTCTTCAACATCGTTGCCGTGTCCGATTTCAACATGGGCGCGATGGAGAACAAGGGCCTCAACATCTTTAACGACAAATACGTCCTGGCGAGTCCTGAGACCGCCACCGATATGGACTATGCACATATCGAGGCCATCATCGCGCACGAGTATTTCCACAACTGGACCGGCAACCGCGTCACCTGCCGCGACTGGTTCCAGCTCTGCCTGAAGGAAGGCCTGACGGTTTTCCGCGACCAGGAATTCTCCTCCGACGAGCGCTCCCGACCGGTGCATCGCATCGCCGAGGTGAAGACCCTGCGCGCGCGCCAGTTCCTGGAGGATTCGAGCCCTCTGGCCCATCCGGTGCGCCCGAACCAATACCGCGAGATCAACAACTTCTACACCGCCACCGTCTATGAGAAAGGCGCGGAGATCGTCCGCATGCTGAAGACGATCATCGGCGAAGAGGATTTCCGGCGCGGCATGGATCTCTACTTCGAGCGCTGCGATGGCACCGCCGCGACGGTCGAGGATTTTCTGAACGCCTTCGCCGAAGTCACCGGCCGCGACCTGGCGCATTTTACCCGGTGGTACGAGCAGTCCGGAACGCCCCGGGTCACCGTGAAGAGCCATTACGACGAGGCCGCGCAGACCTACCGGCTGGATTTCACGCAAGTCACGCCTCCGACACCCGGACAGGCGACGAAGGAGCCGATGGCCATTCCAGTCACGCTCGGCCTCGTCTCGCATGATGGATCGCCCGTGAGCGCAGCTTGCGGCCGGGTGGATGAGCGGGGCGTGTTCCTGTTCGACAAGGCCGCCGACAGCATCACCTTCACGGGCGTGACCTCCCTGCCGGTTCCATCCCTCTTTCGGGGGTTCTCGGCCCCGGTGAAGGTCTCGCTCGATCTGCCTAACGAGGAGTTGCTCGTTCTCTTGAAGTACGACACGGACGCGTTCAACCGCTGGCAGGCGGCACAGACCGTCGCCATGCGGCTGTTGGCCTCCCTCTCGACCGACGGGCCGGTCACAGGCGAGGAGATCGACGCATTCTCGACCGCCCTCTGCTCCTTCATCGACAAGGATGCCGAGAACGATCCGGCCTTTGCGGCTCTCGTCATGACCCTTCCGAGCGAGGCCGACATCGCGCAGGAGATCGGCCAAGATGTGAACCCGGACGCGATCCATCGTGCCCGCTCCGAACTGCGCCAGCGCCTTGGATTGGCCTGCGCGGGGCGCCTGCAGCGCATCTACGAGGCCTTCACCGATCCAGCCCCTTACAGCCCCGACGCGGCGAGCGCCGGACGTCGCGCCTTACGCAATGCCTGCCTCGACCTTTTGGCCGCAGCAGATCCCAGGGCTGGTGAAGCTCTAACCTCGGCGCAGATCGAGGCCGCCACCAACATGACGGACCGCCTCGCTTCGCTCAGCGTGCTCACCACCATTCCCGGAACTGTGCGCGAGAAAGCCATCGCCCGGTTCGGGCAGCGCTACCGCAACGAGCCGCTCGTGATCGATAAATGGTTCACTCTCCAAGCGGCAATCCCGGAAGATGGAACGCTTGAGCGGGTGAAGAGCCTGATGCAGCACCCTGCCTTCTCTCTCGGCAATCCCAATCGTGTGCGCTCGCTGATCGGAAGCTTCGCCATGCTGAACCAAGTTCAGTTCAATCGGGCAGATGGCGCGGGCTACCGGCTTCTGGCTTCCATCGTCCTGCGTGCGGACGAACTGAATCCGCAACTGGCCGCGCGCCTCCTCACGGCTTTCAGCACTTGGCGGATGATGGAAAATGGCCGACGAAAGCACGCGGAAGAGGCGCTGCGCTCCATCGCGCAAAAGCCCAATCTTTCCCGCGATGTAGGCGACATCGTGAGCCGTTCCCTTGAGGATAGTCAGCCGAAAAAACCTATATAGTTTAAGAGGTTAAAGGCTTGTCCTAGATTTCCCCAGGGGAAAGCGACATAGGAAATTTTTTATTAACCTTCGGGTTCTACTAACTGGACAAATCACCCGCTCAAGATTCTATTGTTAGTGATTCGGAGAGATGCGGCACGTCCTCCGAAACAGGACGCAAATGGTTCCGGAGGAAGCATCGCATGGCGGGGGCGGTGACCGCATGCGTACCCGCGCGTGCGGGTACGATTCTAGGGGTAACGCGATCAGACGCGAACCCCACCTATCGACGGCTTGAACGATATGAGCCCATGCTCCGCCTGGCGGTGCCAGCGGTCCTGATCCTGTTCCTCATTACGCTTGCGGGCAGCGCATGGGTGCAGATCCGCGATGGCCGCAAGGACACGCTCTTCGACGCCATCAGCGACATCGACATCATCGCATCCCTCTCGGCGGCAAAGCTAGGAGCGGTTCGTGCTCCCGGCAACAGCGCACAGGCTGCGGCGCAGCTGGAGCAGCTTGCCAATGACATGCCGCCAAGCGCCCTGACGCAGAGCCGCATGCTCATGCTGGTCGATCAGGCAGGTGCCATTCTGGCCGTTCATCCGCCGATGACGAATGCTCCCGGCAAGCTCACCGATATCTTGGGTGAAGCGCAGCCCCTGATGCTGTTTGCCGACCGCGCCGGCGTCATGACGATCCGGCTCCCCGGCGGTATCGAAGGTATGGCGACCGTCCGCTCGCTTGCCGCATCGTCGGGGCAGATCGCACTCGTGCAGCCCATGCCTCATATCCTGTCAGGCTGGTGGACGCGCACCATCGGTCACGTCTCGCTGCTTGGCGCCACCATCCTGGTGCTGCTCGGCATCGGCGTGGCTTACGTCATGCAGGCGAACCGCGCGCGCGCCGCCGACGAGGTCTGCGAGAAGGTGCGCGACCGGATTGATTCCGCGCTCAACCGCGGACGCTGCGGCCTCTGGGATTGGGACATCGGCCGCGGCCGCATCTACTGGTCCGACTCCATGTATGAGCTTCTCGGCTACGAGCGTCAGGACGAGTTTCTCTCCTTCGGCGAAGTGAACGCCATGATCCATCCTGAGGATCAGGACCTCTTCACTCTGGCCGAGCAGCTCGCTTCCGCCAGCACCTCGCTTCTCGATTACGAGTTCCGCATCCGCAGCATAACGGGCGACTGGGTGTGGCTGCGCGCCCGCGCCGAGTTGATGAACGATCCGGACGATGCGGCAAGCCATCTCGTGGGCATCGCCGTGGACGTGACCGAGCAGCGCGGCCTGGAAGAGAAGACCGCCAAGGCCGATGCCCGCCTGCACGACGCCATCGAGGCAATCTCCGAGGCCTTCGTGCTGTGGGACGCCAACAACAACCTCGTGCTGTGCAATTCGAAATTCCAGAAGCTGCACGAGCTGCCGGCCGATGCGCAGCTGCAGGGCAAGGCTTATGCCGAGGTGATGGCTCTGGGTCGTCCGCCGGAAGTCCAGCACCAGTTCCTGCGCCGCGAGCAACAGGATGTGGGCGCGCGCACTTTCGAAGCCCGCCTTCAGGACGGCCGCTGGCTGCAGATTAACGAGCGTCGCACCAAGGACGGCGGCTACGTGTCGGTGGGCACGGACATCACCGCGCTCAAGCGCCATGAGCACCGCCTCGTCGAATCCGAGAAGGAACTCATCGCGACGGTTCTCGATCTCAAGCAGTCGCGCCAGAAGCTCGAGGCGCAGACGCACCAGCTCGCGGACCTTGCCGAACGCTACCTCGACCAGAAGGCGCAGGCCGAGAGCGCCAACCGCGCCAAGTCGGAATTCCTCGCCAACATGAGCCACGAGCTGCGCACGCCGCTCAACGCCATCATCGGCTTCGCGGAAGTGATGCAGAGCGGCATCTTCGGTACGCTCGGCTCCGACAAGTATGAGGAATACTGCACCGACATCCGCTCCAGCGGCCAATATCTCCTGTCCGTGATCAACGACATCCTCGACATGTCGCGCATCGAGGCGGGCCGCACGTCTCTCACCAAGCAGCCCATGGAGGTCCATGCCGCGATCCAGCGCGCCCTCAAGCTGGTGGGCGAGCAGACCAAGGCGAAGAACCTCTCCATTACGGTCGACGTGAACCCCGACGACATCGTGGTGCCCGCCGACGAGCGCGCCCTGCACCAGATCCTCGTCAACCTGCTTCAGAACGCCACCAAATTCACGAGCGAGGGCGGCTGCATCACGGTGCGCACGCGCCAGGCCGGCAACGCGGTCAACATCTATGTCGAGGACAATGGCATCGGTATCCCGGCGCACGCCCTTCACAAGCTCGGACAACCCTTCGAGCAGGTCGAAACCGAGTTCTCGAAGAGTTACAAGGGCTCAGGCCTTGGCCTTGCCATCGCCCGCTCCCTCACAGAGCTCCACGGCGGCTCGCTCCGCATCAAGAGCCAGGAAGGTCTCGGCACCATTGTGCTGGTCCACCTGCCGCTCACCGAAGCCACGCACGCGGACATCGCCCTGGCGGACGCGGCGGCTTAAGGGCAGCTTTCTTTTCCAGGTTGATCATAAAGGCCGGTGTCTCACGACGCCGGCCTCTATGTTCGCATCTTGATTGCCGAGGCTCAGAGGCAGAAGGAAGGCAATCAGGAACCCGAGATCGCCAGGACTTTGTCGAGCTTGGTGAGGTTCAATGCTTATCCTGCGCGAACGATCCCCAGGCCGTCGCGACACGCCCGCGCACCTCTCCGAGATGCTCCACCAATACTTTCGCGCTCGGCAGCCCGGCGATGGTGGCGAGGCGCTTGAGGATAACCGGCTGTACGGTTTGCGCTTCGAACTTGCCCTCAATGGTGAGCCGCTGCCATTGGAAGATGTCGTTGAAGAGCCGGTGCGCCTCAGCGAATATTCTTGCTTCATCGCTTGAGAGCAGACCTGTACTCTGGGCCTCGGCAAAGGTGGCCTCTGTCGGCAGGCCTGCGAGCGTTGGATACGCGCTTGCATGAGCCAGCACCAAGCCCTGTGCGATGAAATCGAGATCGGTGAGGCCGCCGCGGGCAAGCTTCATGTCCCAGGGGTCGTCATCACCTTTTTCCTGCGCGATGAGTTCGCGCATGGCGCGCACTTCCTTGAATACCTGCTTCGGATCGCGCTTTGCCGTGAGAAGATCCCTCACCGCCTCCGACACTTCAGCACCGAAACTCTCATCCCCGGCAAGAACGCGAGCGCGGGTGAGCGCCATGTGTTCCCACAGATCGGCCTCAGTCTTCTGATAATTTATGAATCCTTTGAATTGCGATGCAACGGGGCCTTTGCCGCCCTGTGGTCGCAGGCGCAGGTCCAC
>JAJFBI010000198.1 GCA_020697385.1 Microvirga sp.
ATATTTCAACAGATGCAAGAGTATTACAGAAATCCGGTGCCGATAGGGCAGAAGAACCCGCTCCCTGCGGCATGACGCAAGGGAACGTTCGGCCTTCAAGATAAGCATTTATCCGCAACCCCCCTCCATTTAACGGGTTTTTTACTACGACCGACAAAAGCTGCGCTGGCGGATGAGGGTTTGGGAGCGTCGTGATTCGCCTCCTCTCCAAGACCCTTCCTTCGCCAGGCGGTGTTCGGCACGGGGCCTTCCCTCCGCCTTGAGTTCCAGCGTATCCCCGCGAGCCCATGATGAGACGACACGTCCCCTCAAGACCTGACGACCTCGACGCCCGCGAGCTGGCCATGGCCGCGGCACGCCGGGCGGGCTTGAGCCTTGAGGAATGGGCTGCGGCCGTTCTGGCCGGACAGGACGACGAGCACGTTCCATCCTACCGTCCCAAGGCGCGCCGAACGGCGGTGGGCGATCTCGACAGCCTAATCGCCCGGATGTCCTCCGCGCCGCGTCCGCAGCCGAAGAAGAATTACGACGCCCTCATGGCGGCCATCGCGGCCGAAGGCGAGCGGCAGGCGCAGGATCAGGCCTCGCGAACGGCTATTGCGCTGGAATCGATGGCAAGCTGGATCGAGCAGGCCGAAACCCGCCTCAACGATGCCGCCCGCGCGTCCACGGATCAGCAGGAGCGCATTGCGGCCATCCTGACCCAGGCCCTGTCTTCCCTGAAGGAGCGCCTCGACACGGTCGAGCGCCGGGTCGCCTCCAAACAATCTGCTCCGCCGCGCATCGAATTTCCTGTTGCAGAGGCGCTCAAGGCGCTCGCCCCCGTGTCCGAGACCCTGTCCGGCCTGCGAGCCGACATGTCCCGGCTTGCCACCCGCCTTGAGCAGCCGGACCGAGACTTCTCTCCGGCTGTCGAGACGATCCGCGCGGAGATCGATACGCTCCGGGCCGGCATGGAGTACTTGGCGACCCGTGAGGAGATCGCCGCTCTCGATGCGTCCATCGGCTCCGTCGCGAAGGATCTCGCGCAAGGCCCGACGACAAAGGACCTGCAAGCCATTGCAGGCTCGATGACGGTTCTCTACGAGCAGGTCCAGACCCTCTCGGATGGGGTCAACGAGGGACTGCATCACCACATCGACCAGGCCATCGATCGGCTCAAGGGGAAGATCGATCGCATGGCCGAGACGGGGATCGACCGTTCGGTGATCGAATTTCTCGGCGGCCAGATCGTGGACCTGCGCCAGGACCTGGCGAGCCGCGCTGCCCCGCAGCAGATGGACCGGCTCTCCGGCGAAGTCGAAGCGCTCGGCCGGCAGATCGCAGAGCTTCGCCTCCATCAGGTGGGCAAGAGCGATTTCACTGCCCTGAAGCAATCCCTCGACGATGTCTGCTCGGCCCTCTATGTGACCGCCACGGCCCAGGACACGAGCAAGGTTCCGGAACTGCTGGAAAGCGTGGACCGCCGCCTCGATCTCCTCGTCCGCCGCCCGGACCCGAAGCCCGCAGATCTCGCGCCGATCAGCGAGCAGCTGGCGCTCCTGACCGAACGCATGGCGGACCTGTCCGGCAGCCGCTCACCCGAAGGCGATGCAGCAGCCGAGCGCGAGGCGCTCTCCCAAGAGCCTCTCCTGGAGCGGTTCGACCGGATCGAGCGGGAACTGCGCCAGCTTGCCCATCATTCCGATCCCGCGGGCGTGGCCGAGACGCTCCGCTCCATCGAGGAAAAGCTTGAACGCGTGCCCTCACGGCCGACGGGCTTCGATGCACTGGAGCGGCAGGTCGCGGCCCTTGCGGAGCGCCTCGAATCCGCGCCTGGAGAACCCCTTCATAAGGCCCTGGAGGAGGCGACTGGCCATCTGAAGAACCTGCAGAACGAGGCTGCCGGGATCGCCGAACGGGCGGCCAAGGCCGCGTTGAACGACATCCGTTCGGCCTTGCCGGATACGGGCGATCTGGACAACCTCAAGCATGGCTTCGTCGAGCTGAAGGCTCTTCACACACGCTCGGACAGGAAAACCCAGGAAACCCTGAAGTCGGTTCACGAAGCCCTGGAGGCCCTGGCGTCCCGCCTGCCGAGCCAGGCCGCTCCGGCGGACCCAACCGTCTCGCCTTCCGAGCCGTCCTCTGCATCGCTGCCGCCGGCAGACCGTCTCGAGGCGGCGGTGCGCAAGCTTCACACAGTCACCCTGTCCCGCATCGAGGAGACCGCGCTGCAAGTCTCCGACACGCGCGTGCATGATTTAAAGCCTGCAGAGGCCACCCTCCTTGCAGCCTCGGACGAAGATCGCGGCCATGTGCGGGCAAGCTTCATTGCGGCGGCACGAAGGGCCGCGCAGAATGCGGAGCCGGAACTCATCGAGCACGCACCCTTGTCTCAGGCGCAGGAAGCAGGCCTTTCCAGCGAGGAGCAGGATGGAGAAAACGATGCAGCCGCAAAGCTGCCATCGCTCTTCGACCGCCTGCGCCGGACTCTCGACAGCCACCGCCGCCCTCTCCTTCTGGGCCTCGCGTTCCTGGTTCTGTCGGCCGGTACCGCACAGATCCTGTCCGGAGGACACAGCGTCTCATCCTCCGCGTCGGCGAGCGCCCCGCAGGTGATCCCCGCTCCTGAGGCGCAAGCCCATGCGACACCGATGGCTCCTGCGGCACAGCAGGATGTGAGCCTGTTCCAGCCCTCGAGCCTTGCCGCGCCATCCTCGACCCCGGCCACGCTGGCGGCAGGCAGGTTCCAGGTGGACCCAGCAACAATCGGCGACATTCCAACCGAGGTTCCAGCCGGCTTGCGGCAGGCAGCCCTGTCGGGCGATGCGGCGGCACTCTACGAGATTGGGGCTCGACTGGCCGAAGGACGCGGCATGGTCGAGGACCTTACGGCAGCCGTCCGCCTCTTCGAGCGCGCCTCCCAGGCAGGGCTTCCGCCGGCCCAGGAGCGTCTTGCCGCGATGTTCGAGAAAGGCTTCGGGGTCGGGCGCGATCTCAAGCGGGCCGTCTTCTGGTATGAACGGGCAGCCCTGGGCGGCAATGTCCGCGCCATGCACAACCTCGCCACCCTGCTCGCCTCCGGGGCCAGCGGCAAGCCGGACTACGGCATGGCCCTGCGCTGGTACACCGAGGCTGCAGAGGCGGGCTTTCGCGACAGCCAGTTCAACACGGGCCTGCTTCTCTCCCGCGGCATCGGCTCGAAGTCCAACCCGCCTGGCGCGTTCCAGTGGTTTTCCATCGCGGCCGCCCAGGGTGACGCGGAGGCAGCCCGCAAGCGGGACGAGTTGGCCGCTCGGCTCACCCCGGCGGACCTGAAGAACGCCAAAGCCGCCGCCGATCAATGGCGCCCGCGCGCCGTGGACCCGATCGCGAACGAGCCGCCGGCCGCCATCCCCGAATGGACGGCCGCCCTGGATCGATCTTCACCCGACAGGAGTTGAAGGCAGGCAGGCTCTGTCATCTTTCGTTCAGAACATGACCGTTACATCGCCTGCATGATGCTGTAACAACGATGTGGCTGCACCGGCCATAGGGGAACCGGGTTGCAAATCTATTTGCCTATCGCTGAAATGCCTGTGAGCGTTCTTCTCATCCTCGGGATGGGTGCGGCGGTGGGCTTCATTTCCGGCCTGTTCGGCATCGGCGGCGGCTTTCTCATGACGCCGCTCCTGATCTTCCTCGGCATCCCCCCGGCGGTCGCCGTGGCAACTCAGTCGGCCCAGATCGTCGCCTCCTCCACCACCAGCGTGCTCGGCGCGTTGAGACGCAACGCCCTCGATCACAAGCTCGGCGCCATCCTGGTGGCAGGCGGCTTCGTCGGGTCCGCGCTCGGCGTCTGGTTCTTTGCGGCCGCACGCCGGGCCGGCCAGCTCGATCTCGTGATCGTCGTCTCCTACGTGACGCTCTTCACCATCGTGGGCAGCCTGATGCTGAAGGAAAGCATTCGGGAGTTCTGGCACAGGCGCAAGGGCGGCACGGTGCGATTGCGGCGCAAGGCGGGCGAGCATGCGCCCTATCTCGGCTGGCCCCTGCGCATGCGCTTCTACCGCTCCAAGCTCTATGTGAGCGTCATCCCCATCCTCGGGCTCTCGCTCTTCATCGGATTCGCCGGAGCGCTGCTCGGCATCGGCGGCGGCTTCATCGTGGTGCCGGCGCTTCTCTATGTCTTCCGCGTGCCCACCACCGTGGTCGTCGGCACCTCCCAGTTCCAGATCGTCTGCACCACCCTCGTGGCCCTCATTCTCCACGCGGTCACTAACCAGGCCGTGGACATGGTGCTGGCAATCCTCCTCATCGTGGGCGGCGTCTTCGGCGCCCAGTTTGGAGCCCGGATGGGACGCCACCTGCGGGCGGAGCTGTTCCGCTTCCTGCTCGCCCTCCTGCTGCTGGCCGTGGGCCTGCGCTTCGGCCTCGAACTCGTGCTGCAGCCGGAGGAGCCCTTCTCCATCTCGGTTCAGGAGGTGCGCTCGTGATAGTGCTCGGCCTCCTCCTGCTCCTGCTGTCCGGCCTCGCACCCGCCCGGGCCGAGACCCTGATCACATCCCTGTCGAACCACAGGGTGCTGATCAATTCCAACTATACCGGCACGCAGATCGCCGTGTTCGGCGCCATCGAGCGCGACGCCCAGACGGTCGCCCGCGCCACGGTCTACGACGTGGTGGTGACGGTGCGCGGGCCGCGCCAGTTCCTGACCGTGCGCGAGAAGGAACGGCTCGGGCCTGTCTGGATCAATCAGGAACAGCAGAAGTTCCCGTCGGTCCCCGCCTATATCAGCGTGATGACCTCCCGGCCGATTGAGGAGATCACAAGCGACCAGTTGCGCCAGCGCCAGAAGGTCGGCCTTGAGGCCATCATCAGCGCCAACGATTTCACCTATGGGCGCAACGGTGCGGACAAGCCGTTCCGCGAAGCCTTGCACCGCCTGAAGGCCCAAGAAGGGCTCTATCTCGAGGACGAGCGTGGCGTGACCTTCCTGACGTCTGACATCTTCCGCGCAGGCATTCCGTTGCCGGCCACCGCTCCGCCCGGCAATTACGACGTCGACGTGACGCTGTTTGCCGACACCGTGATCCTCGCCCGCACGACCACCGATTTCGAACTGGTCAAGACGGGCTTTGAGGAGCAGATCGGCGTCGTGGCCCGCGACTGGTCGCTGTTCTACGGCCTCGCAACCGCCGTGATCGCCATTTTCTTCGGCTGGCTCGCCAATGTGATCTTTAGGCGGGATTAGGCGGGGCGCATTTCACTGTCATTCCGGGGCCGCAGAGCGGAGCCCGGAATGACAGCGGAAGCCTTAAGCTTCAATCCCGGCACAGCATCGACTTCGCGATGGCAAAAATCCGCTCCGTGCCGATGAGATGCGCGGTGAAACCGTTGGCGAAGAGCGGCTTGAACGCCGCATCGCAGGCGTTGAGCCCGCCCGCATAGGCGCCGAGCGCCGGCATCACGCAGCGGTGGCCGTCGGTGAGGAAGCAGCGTCGCCGCGTGGAGCGCCCGCGCATCACCACCTTGCCGACCGGATGCAGGTGGCCGGCGACCTCCGCCTGCTCGCCGGCCATGGGCTCATGGCGCAGAGTGAGAGAACCCAAGCTCATCTCCTCCACCACCTGCCCGCCGATGCTGTCGGGGAGGATGCGGTCGTGGTTGCCCGTGACCCAGATCCAGTCGCGGCCCTGCTGCACCTCGGCGAGCGCAGTGCGCTCCTCGTCGCCAAGGCGGTCCGGACCGCCGATGTCGTGGAAGCTGTCGCCGAGCGCGATGACGGTCTTCGGGTTGAAGCGGAACACCGCGTCGGAGAGCGCCGCAAGCGTCTCGCGCGTGTCGTAGGGCGGCAGCATCATGCCGCGCCGGGCAAAGGACGAGCCCTTCTCGAAATGGAGATCGGCCACGAGCAGCGCATCGTGCTCAGGGACATACATCGCCCCCGTCAGGTCGAGCAGCGCCAGATGACCTTTCAGCTCGATTTCGTGCGTTGTCTGTTTGTTCTTTCGCAATGCCGTCACGCCAAAGCCTCGTCGAGAAGCGCTGCTTCCGCCTCGGCCAGAATCTCGTCCGCATTGTCGCTATAGACGCGCTCGCGGCCGATCTCCAGCATGACGGACACGCTCAAAGGAGAAACCCGGTCGAGCGGCTTGTGGATGATTCGCCCCCGGATGCGCTCAAGCATCATGCCGAGGCGCCT
>JAJFBI010000199.1 GCA_020697385.1 Microvirga sp.
CGAAGCTCGTTGGGTTGGAGACCTGCGCGTCGTTGGCATGCTGCGCGCGCTGCTCCAGCACATTGTCGGGCCGCAGGCCGTAGCCGATATCGGTGTTGGCGAGCCGGAAGTTGCAGTGCTTCTCGACGAACTCCCGGTTCACGGCGCCGTTCTGGATGATGTAGTTCGCGATGTAGTTAAGGATCGCGAGATCCGAGTTCGGCTTGAAGATCACGGACATGTCGGACAGGTCGGTCGTCCGGTGCTCATAGGTCGAGAGCGTCGCAATCTTCACGTGCGGATGGCTCAAGCGGCGGTCAGTGACCCGTGTCCAGAGGATCGGGTGCATCTCGGCCATGTTCGAGCCCCAGAGCACGAAGGCGTCGGCATGCTCGAAATCGTCGTAGCAGCCCATCGGCTCGTCCATGCCGAAGGTGCGGATGAAGGTCACGGCCGCCGAGGCCATGCAGTGACGGGCATTGGGATCGAGGTTGTTGGTGCGGAAGCCCGCGCGCATCAGCTTGGAGGCCGCATAGCCCTCCCACATAGTCCATTGGCCGGAGCCGAACATGCCGACAGCCTCGGGCCCTTTCTCCTTGAGAACCTTCTTCCACTGCGCGGCCATCTCGTCGAAGGCGCGATCCCATGAGACCGGCTGGAACTCGCCGTCCTTGGCGAACTGACCGTTCTTCATACGCATCAGCGGCTGCGTGAGCCGGTCGCTGCCGTACATGATCTTGGACAGGAAGTAACCCTTCACACAGTTGAGGCCGCGATTGACCTCCGCCTGCATGTCGCCGTGGGTGGCCACGACGCGCCCATCCTTCACCCCGACCATCACGCCGCAGCCCGTGCCGCAGAAGCGGCACGGCGCCTTCGACCATTGAAGCTGGATGTCCTCGCCGGTCGGGATATTCTGAGCCTCGGCGGGGATCGTGACACCAGCTGCGGTGGCTGCAGCGGCGGCGGCCTGGGCTTTCAGGAGGGTGCGGCGTGTGAGATCCATGGCGTTATTCCCGCTCTTGCGCTGGCTCGAAATGATGGAAGACAAGGGTGGCGGCGAGAACGCCATCGAGGAGCTGGATGGCGTTGACGCGCTCGACGACTTGGCTCTCGGTTTCGGTTTCGAGGGTGACGATCAGCTTGCCGGTGTCCTGGCCGCCGTGAATGTCGGCTCCCTGAATGCGGCCGATGCTCTCGACAACCCCTTGAACCCTGTCGGGGCGCGTGTGAACCACAAGGCTGGAGATGTGGCACTCGCTCATGAGATCGTCTCCGCTGGCGCAAGGCGGATGGCATCGGCCGGACAAGCCTGGATGCAGTCTCCGCAGCCGTTGCACTGATCGGTGTCGATGCGCGGACGCGCGCCTCCGAGTGCCAGCTCGAAGCGCACGGCGCCGGTGGAACAGGCGTCCCGGCAGCTCATGCACGCGATACCCATGTGGGCAAAGCAGGATGGGCTGATGCAGGCGACAGGGGAGGCGGCAGTCTGGGATGAGACCTGACCAGTCCCGAACAGGAATCGACGGCGCTGAAGATCGGGCTCTTCAGTCATTCTCGCCCTCCTCAGACCGGCCCCGGGGGGCCGGTGAAAAGGTAATACATCCACACGATGAAGCCCCAGCCGGACACGACGCCAACAGCAATGAAGGGCCAAATCAGAACGGCAAGAATCAGGAAGGTCAGCACTTCACGCTTTTTCTGACCAGATTCCAAGGTTTCTGGTTTCATTCTTCCGTCTTCCGGATGGCGGAGCGATAGGTTTCAACGCCCGTGATGACCCAGCGTTCCTCCAGGCCAGCGGAGGTTATTCCCAGGAAGATGAGGCTAAAGGTTGGATGCTGGACGGGCATGCATTCCTCTTTTGCTTCGGTGTCCAGCCTATCGAAGCGGCATCAATTCCGCAATCGACTTTGCCTCGACCTTCTCGAGCGAGCGTCTGAGGATGCCTGTTCATGAACTGCCGTTCGGGCTTGCGGATTCCTCGTTTCCAATGGCTCGAGGAACGGCGTACAATCCCTCATCGCATCATGGTGCGATCGAATCTTGCGGTATTTCTGCCTGGGGATTGCGAAAACTTCGGCTTTGGAACCGAGCCGGATTCAGCGCCTGCCGCCGATGGAGCGTAAGTTGTCCAGAGACGCTCTCACATCGAAAGCGCCGCCTGTCGCCCGGATGAGTCACGCGGGCGGCCCTCAATTTTGATCTGTCTGGATTGTCTTGCGGATCAACACGTTAGGGTGTTGTTGGTGCCCAGGAGAGGACTCGAACCTCCACGGTGTTACCCGCTGCTACCTGAAAGCAGTGCGTCTACCAATTCCGCCACCTGGGCATGCCTGTTCGGCGAGGCTTCGTTTACGGTGGTTCGGGCGGCGCGTCAATCGTTGAAAATGCGGTCGATGCGCTTTCTTGAAGCTGTACCTCTTCACAGGGCAGCGGCGTTTGACTAGAGACATTCAAAATTCACCCCCAAGCTCTGGACCGCGTCCCTGTCCGGGCAGGAGAGTTTCATGATTGGTGCCCTTCGCACGCCTGAGCAGCAAACTGTCACCGTCTTCGGCGGATCGGGCTTTCTCGGCCGCTATGTGGTGAGCTGCCTGGCCCAGCGCGGCTACCGGGTGCTCGTGCCGACCCGGCAGCCGAACATGGCGAACTTTCTTCCCCTCGGGAAGGTCGGACAGATCGCGCCAATACATGCCAATCTGCGCCATGAGGATTCGGTGGCTCATGCGGTCGCCAGGGCCGACCATGTGGTCAATCTCGTGGGCATCCTGCAGGAGACGGGCCGCCAGCGCTTCGATACCCTTCAGGCCCAGGCACCGGCCATGATCGCGCGGCTGGCCAAGAAGGCGGTTTCGATCACCCATGTCTCGGCCATCGGCGCGGATGCGAACTCGGAATCGGCCTATGCCCGCTCGAAGGCCGAGGGCGAGGCGGCCCTGCTCCGGGAGCGCCCGGATGCGGTGATCCTGCGCCCCTCCCTGCTGTTCGGACCGGGCGACGGCTCCTTCACCCGCTTCGCAACGCTGGCCCGCATGCTCCCCGTGCTGCCCCTGCCTGGGGCCGAGACCCGCTTCCAGCCGATCTATGCCGGCGATGTGGCCGCGGCCATCGTGGCAGCGGTGGACGGCCGGGTGCCGACCGGCCGGGTGTATGAGCTCGGCGGGCCGGAGATCCGCACCTTGCGCCAGATGATGGAACTCGTGTTCGAGGTCACCGAGCGCAAGCGCGCCATCGTGCCCGTGCCGGCCAACCTGGCGCGGACCATGGGCAGCGTCATGGGCACGCTCGATTGGCTGACGCTGGGGCTGATGCCGAACGAGCTCGTCACCACCCGCGACCAGGCGATCCTGCTCGAGAGGGACAACGTGGTGTCGGAGAGCGCTGTTGCCGAGGGCCGCACGCTTCAAGGCCTGGGCATCACGCCCACCACCATCGAGGCCATCGTGCCGAGCTATCTGGTGCGCTTCCGCAAGACCGGCCAGTTCGACCTCAAGCGCAACGCCATGCAGACGATGCCGGACCTGCTCGCTCCCCGGTCAGGAGGGCCCGCGTCCGACTTCCACCCGGAGCGGGCTTCC
Source organism: Microvirga sp. (assembly GCA_020697385.1). GTDB lineage: Bacteria > Pseudomonadota > Alphaproteobacteria > Rhizobiales > Beijerinckiaceae > Microvirga. The sequence goes on from JAJFBI010000199.1 coordinate 3,561, forward strand.
GGGCCGGCCATCGGCCAGTCGGCGAGCCACTAACTTTTTGTGCAGGTGAACCATCATCACGGCGCCGAAGACCGGCGTGATGAGGTTCACCACCGGCACGAGCACCAGACCGGCCAGCACGGCACCGGCGGCCAGCACTGTGCCCCGGTGTTCGGTGCGCAGGCGCGCCACGTCCTCCGCCGGCCAGAAGCGGCCCGCCGCCAGCTCGAAATATTCGCGCCCGAGCAGATAGGCGTTGGCCACGAAGAACGCCCCGATATTGATGCCCGGGATGAAGAACAGCAGCAGGGCGACGAGGTTCACCAGCAGCGACAGGCCGGCAAAACGGATGCCGTAGAGAATGGCCTTGCCGAAGGGCAGTGCCCGGCCCGGCTCATCGGCCGGGTAATCCTTGTGCTCCACCACCTCGGCGACATCGTCGAGGAAGTAGCCCGCCACGATGGCCGAGACCGCCGGCAGCAGGTAGATCAGCGCCACGAAGAGGCCGAAGCCCGCGAGGAAGAACGCGAAGCTGTCGATGATCGGATAGCTGGCGCTGAGATCGTGATTGGTGAGGAAGATGTCGAAGAGCTTCGTGAGGCCGAGCCAGACCAGGACAAGCAGCGCCAGCGTCAATCCGATCGATTTCCAGAGGATGCGCCGCAGCGCGGGCGAGAAGACCTCGCGGGCTGCCGCGAAAACCGATTGGATGAGCATCTGTCGTTCGTCTCCGGGAGAATTTACGGCCACGCTTGATAGGCGGTGCGGAGCTTACTTATGAACGAAGCCGCCGCAAAGCGAGGGGTGGGGGAACCTGTGCCGTTGAAAACCGAATCGTCGACCACCCCTGCGACGGATCCGGACGTGATCGTCGTCGGAGCCGGCAGCGCCGGCATCGCGGCGGCGCGGCATCTCCTCGCCCATGGGCTGACGGTCACGATCCTGGAGGCGCGCAACCGCATCGGTGGGCGCACGCTCACGCGGAGCTTCAAAGGCCACCCTGTCGATCTCGGCGCCCATTGGCTTCATGCGGGCCCGATCAATCCGCTGGTGAGCCTCGGTCGCGCCCGGCGCGAGCCCCTGCGCCGGGCTCCCGTCGACGGACATTTTTTCGTACGCGGCCGACCGGGGAGCCGAGCCGAGAGCACAGCGCTCGACCGGGCCTTTGCCATGGCGGATCGTGCCATGACGCAAGAAGCGAAATCGCGCGACGACCAGGCGGCCGCCAAGGCCCTGCCGCCGATGGGGCCGCAGGGGCGGCGGGTTGCGACCATCCATGGGCTGGTCTCAGGACGCCCTCTCCACGAGGTCAGCCTGCACGATTTCCCGAGCATGGAATATGCCGACAACCTCTTCATCGCCGGCGGGCTCGGCGCCTATGTTCATCGCTTGGCGCGCGGGCTGCCGATCCATCTCGGGGCCGCCGTCCGGTCCATCGACTGGTCGGCGGAAGGTGTGCGGGTCGAGAGCAGCGCGGGAACGCTGCGCGGGCGGGCCGTGATCGTCACCACGCCCATGGCGGTGCTGCAGCGGAGCACGATCCGCTTCACGCCTGCCTTGCCGAACGCCGTCCAGGGGGCGATCCACGGCTTCACGCAGGGCGTCTATGAGCATGTGGTGCTGCACTGGCCGGATTCGCCGTTTCGCGGCGCCGACCGCTTGGCCAGCCTCACCGGCCGGCATCGGGAGCCGCCGGGGCTTCTCACCTGCATCGACAACACGCCGTTCCACTTCTTCGAGCTCGATCAGCCCATCGCTGCCAGCTTCGACCGGCGGGATGCTCACGCGCCGCATCGCTATGCGCGCGAAGTGCTGGCCGAGCATTTCGGCCACCGGGCCATCCGCAATCTCTCGGCCCTGCACAGCACCGCCTGGCGCAATGATCCCTGGTCGCGCGCCTCCTGGGCGGTGGTGCCGCCAGGACTTTTTGCCGTTCGAGATACGCTGAAAGCACCGGTGGGCGAGCGGATCTGGTTTGCCGGAGAGGCGCTGTCGCGCGCCCAATGGGGCACGGCAGGCGGCGCCTGGGAGGAAGGCGAACGGGCCGCCGGCGAGATTCTCGCTAAGCTCAGCGGTCCTCGTTCTGGAGGCTGAGATAGGTGGAGGTGAACTCGCCCACCTTCGTCAGCCGCTCCCAGTCGAGGATGGTCAACGCATCGCCCTGGAAACGGATCAGCCCTTCCTTGCGCAGCTCTTGGAGCACCCGGTTCACATGGACGGTCGAGAGCCCCAGCGTATCGCCGAGCTCCGCCTGGGTGATCGGAAGCTGGACCGTTTCGCCTTCGGCACGGCCGACGGCCTTGAGGCGCAGATAAAGCTCGCAGATGAGATGCGCCATATGGGCAGTCGCCGAGAGGCGCCCCATGGCGGTGAGCCATTCCCGGTGGATGGCGCCGTCGATCAGCGTGTTGAGCCAGAGCATCCGGGTGAGATGCGGATACTCGTTGGTGATCTTCTCCAGGGTCGCATGCGGAACGGCCGCGATGCGGCAGGTGGTGAGCGCCAGGACGCCATGGTCCATTGTCTTCAGGAGGAAACTGTGCAGGTCGAGGAAGTCACCGGCCACATGGAGCGCGGAGATCTGCCGCCGGCCGTTGGACACGATCTTGAGGAGCAGCCCTGTTCTTGGCCAAACTCCGTTCTTAGCTGCACTCACATATGTTTATGCTCAAGATGGTTTTCGGTTGCGCGGCTGCGCCGCCCACATCTTCACATTTGGGAGAGAATTGCGTGCCGATCGGGGCGACAGAACGAAGTCGCAAAGCTTCCCACTTGCCGGCGTCAGGCCAGAAGGGCCTGGATCGCCAAGGCGGGAGCCTTTTCGCCGTAGGGTTTGGCGATGAAGACAGCATCATTGGGTAGGGATTCACTCTCCGGCGCCAGATGAGCGGAGGTGATGATGATCTGGATGTGAGGCCATCGATGGCGGACGAGGGCGGCGAGTTGGAGCCCGTCCATGGAACCTGGCATCTTCACGTCGGTGAACAGGACTTGGATGTCGCCTCGGTGCAGGAGGATTTCCTGCGCCGCCTGGGCATTGGAAGCCTCGATCACCTCGAAGCCGGCATCCATGAGCGTATCGGCCGTTGCCATTCGGACGAGGAACTCATCTTCCACGAGAAGCACTACAGGTCGATAAGGGGCAGAAGGGCCGTTCATCGGGGGAGGAGTTCTCGCGTCGGATAAAAGGAGGTCAGATATGCGGACCGACTCACGCGGTTCATCTGAATTAACCTATGTTATCGTAACGTTGGAGCAAGAGCGAACCCGCGTTAGACTTCACTTTTCCAAAAAACTCTCCGTTTCACTGTGCGGATTTCACTCACAGCATGCTGGGCAGCACGCGATCCGGCGGCTTGTGGCCGTCCACGAAGGCGCGGATGTTGACGATCACCTTCTCGCCCATGGCGACGCGGCCCTCATGCGTGGCCGAGCCCATATGGGGCAGGAGCACCACCTTGCCTTGACGCGCAAGCCGCACGAGGCGCGGATTGACCGCGGGCTCCTCCTCGAACACGTCGAGGCCCGCGCCCGCGATGGCACCCGCTTCGATGAGCTTGGTCAGCGCCCCTTCGTCGATGATCTCGCCGCGGGCGGTGTTCACCAGGATCGCGTCGGGCTTCATGAGCTTCAGGCGCCGCGCTGAGAGCAGGTGATAGGTGGCGGGCGTGTGCGGGCAGTTCACGGACACGATGTCCATGCGGGCCAGCATCTGGTCGAGGGATTCCCAGTAGGTCGCCTCGAGTTCCGCCTCGATCTTCGGCGGCACGTGGCGGCGGTTGTGGTAGTGGATCGACAGCCCGAAGGCCTTGGCGCGGCGGGCCAGCGCCTGGCCGATGCGGCCCATGCCGACGATGCCGAGGCGTTTTCCCGTGATGCGCCGCCCCAGCATCCAGGTAGGCGACCAGCCGGCCCATTCGCCATCGGGGATCACGCGGGCTCCCTCCGGAAGGCGTCGGGCCACTGCCAGGATCAGCGCCATGGTCATGTCCGCCGTGTCCTCGGTGAGCACGCCGGGGGTGTTGGTGACGGTCATGCCCTTGGCGACCGCGGCCGCCACGTCGATGTTGTCGACGCCGTTGCCGAAATTGGCGATGAGCTTCAGGTTGGGCCCGGCCTGTCCGATGATGCCCGCATCGATCTCGTCGGTGATGGTGGGAACCAGCACGTCGGCGGTCCTGACCGCTTCTGCGAGCTCTTCGGCCGAAAGCGGCTTGTCCTCGAGGTTGAGGCGTGTGTCGAACAGCTCGCGCAATCGCGTCTCGATCACGTCGGGCAGGCGGCGGGTGACGACGACCAAGGGTCTTTTTTTCATCGGCTCAAATGCCCCCAACACTGAAAAAACCGCGAACTGTAACGAGTTTCACGCTCTCTTAACCCTGGTTCGGTCATCAAAGGTGACGACCCGCCGCGTGGCGGCATCCGTCAAGCTTCTCTACCAGAGCCGGCCATCCAAGACAAAGTCATGATCGGAGGAACCATGCGCAAGATCATCCTTGCCCTTGCTGTCGTGACCCTGAGCGCCGGAGCCGCTCTGGCGCAGCAGCTTCCGGGCGGACGCCTGGGCACCGGCCTGCCCGTGCCGCGCTATGTCAGCCTTAAGACCGACCGGGTGAACCTGCGCGAGGGCCCCTCCAAGGATCACCGGACCGCCTGGGTGTTCCAGCGGGCGGGGCTCCCCGTGGAGATCATCGCCGAATACGAGACCTGGCGGCGCATCCGCGATTCGGAGGGTACCGAGGGCTGGGTTCTCCATTCGCTCCTGTCGGGACGCCGCACGGCCCTCGCGATGCCCTGGGCCAAGGGCGACCAGCCCCCGATCAGCCTGTTCGACCGCGCCGACGAGAAGAGCGCCGTGGTGGCTCATCTCCAGCCGGGCGTGATCACCAATATCAAGGGCTGTGACGGCCGGTGGTGCCGGGTGATGATCACCATGGACGGCGCCCGCGACGTGGACGGCTATATCCAGCAGGAGAAGCTGTGGGGCGTTTATCCCAATGAGACGGTCGAGTAGGCCTTTACCGATTTCTCAAGAATTGCCGGACTAGAAGGCAACACCGTAACGCTACTCGCGGAAGCCTTCGCCCATGACCCTGAACCTGAGCTTCAAACTTCTCCCGATCCTCGCCATCGTGCTCGGCATCGCCTCTTTGGTGGCCCCCCGTTTCCTCAACGTCTTCGTGGCGATCTTCCTGATCGTCTACGGCCTTGTTGGCTTCGGCTTTATCCGCTGAGAAGTCCGCTGTTCCACTGTCATTCCGGGCCGCGTGGCGCGGCCCGGAATGACAGTGCTGTTCAAACAGCCCGGCGCCCCAGGAGGCGCTGGCCGAGGACATTGAAGGCAAGCCCCAGCACGATCACGGCCCCGCCGACGGCCTCGATGGGGTGTACGGTCTCGCCCAGGATCAGGACCGAGCCCAGAATGCCGGCCACCGGCACGAAAAGCGCGAAGGGCGTCACCGTGGCGGCCGGGTGCTGGGAGAGCAGATAGGCCCAGATCCCGAAGGCGAAGATCGTGGTCGGATAGGCGAGATAGGCCACGGCCGCGAGCGTCGCGCCGTCCATGCGGGTCAGCGCGGCGATCACCTGATCCGGGCCGTCGAGCCACAGGGACAGTCCCAAGAGCGGCAGCGGCGCGACCAGACTCGACCAGACGATGTAGCCCAGCATGTCGACCCGCCCCGCCCGCTTCGACACGATGTTGGCCACGCCCCAGCACCCGGCGGCCACCACCGTCATGAGGAAGGGCCCGGCGCCCCCACCGGTCATGCGTGGCCAAGCGATGAGGACGAGACCGAGGCCGGCCACAACGCCACCGACGATCTGGTGCGGCCCGGGCCGTTCGTTCATCAGGACAGCGGCGAAGAGAACCGTGAAGAAGACCTGCGCCTGCATGACCACGGAGGCGAGGCTCGCCGGCATGCCGAAGGCAATGGCGGCAAAGAGGAGCCCGAACTGGGCGACGCCGAGGAAGAAGCCGTAGGCCACGACGTTCGTCCAGTGGATCTTCGGGCGTGGGATGAAGAGAACGGCCGGGACGGCGGCGAAAAGAAAGCGAAGGGCTGCCAGTAGCAGGGGCGGCGTGGTGCCGACCCCAAGCTTGATGACCACGAAGCTCAGGCCCCAGATGGTCGTAACAAAAAGTGCGATGAGGCTGTGGCTGAGCGGCATCTGAAGCATAGGACCCAAAAGTGGAAGGCACTTTTGGGATTGATCCGATACTCAATCCCTTAAGCTGCGCATCGCTCGAGGCTGACCCAGCGGGCCGCGCTAGCGACCCGAAGGGCCACGTCAGTGAAAATTGGGGCCACTATTCCGCACGATGCGCTAAACGGGGACGCCGCTCTCCCGAGAAGGATGCAGGGTCGTCTTAAGCGCTCTTGCGGCGCAGGCGCACGATCACCTCGACACCCGCCACTTCCATGCCCTCGGGCGGCTGGGGCAGGTCGGCGACGCTGATTCCCGAAGAGGGCATGTCCACGAGCTCACCTTCTTCCTCGAGGAAGAAGTGATGGTGCTCGGTGGGATTGGTGTCGAAATAGGCCTTGGCGCCATCCACCGCGAGCTGGCGCAGGAGGCCGGCTTCCGTGAACTGGTGCAGGGTGTTGTAGACGGTCGCCAGGGATACCGGCACGCGGGCGCGGGTCGCTTCGTCGAACAGCAGTTCGGCCGTGATGTGTCGGTCGCCCTTGCCGAACAGGAGCCAGCCCAGGGACACGCGCTGACGGGTCGGGCGCAGGCCCACACGACGCAGCTTGTCCCGCAGCTCGGATACGGGACAGCCCCTCCGGTGAGCCGGAGCGGTCGTGGATGCGATGTAGGCGGACAATGGATCGGTCATATCACGGAACTGAATGGACGAATGCGCGCTTCTACCATCACGATAATAAGAAAGCGAGAGGGTTGCCGCAAGGCTACCCCCGGGCGGCTCATGGGAGCACGGTTGTCGAGATGATGGTTGAGGCTGGAAAGAATCCTGACTCGGGTCCCTTTGATGGACGGCCAAGCCTGTGCTACCAGAGCCGCACCGAGGCCCCGAGGCTTTCTTGAGGCCCTTATCTAAGACGCTAGGGAAAGGATCGGCATCCGGCATGGCCCGCCAGTCCAGCTTTAATTATGAAGAGCTCCTTGCCTGCGGGCGCGGAGAATTGTTCGGTCCCGGCAATGCGCAGTTGCCGCTCCCGCCCATGCTGATGTTCGACCGCATCACCTCCATCGGCGAGGATGGCGGCGCCTACGGCAAGGGCCATGTGGTGGCGGAGCTCGACGTGCGGCCGGACCTCTGGTTCTTCCCCTGCCACTTCAAGGGCGATCCGGTGATGCCGGGCTGCCTCGGCCTCGACGCCCTCTGGCAGATGACCGGTTTCTTCCTCGGTTGGGGCGGCTCTCCGGGCCGCGGCCGGGCGCTGGGCGTCGGCGAGGTGAAGTTCTCCGACCAGGTGCTGCCCACCGTCAAGAAGGTGGTCTACGGCGTTGACCTCAAGCGCGTGTTCCGCTCCAAGCTCGTGCTCGGCATTGCCGACGGCTGGCTCGAAGCCGACGGGCGCCGGATCTACGAGGCCAAGGACATGCGCGTCGGGCTGTTCCAGGCCGAGGCCCCGGCCGGCGGTTGAATTCAGGGTGGCGCGAGCCCGATGGGCCGCGCCGCGCCCACATCCTGTTGACAAAACGCGATCTTTTCGAAAAACCGGCCTCACTGCCTGGCGGCAGGAGCCTTCGGTTTTCGCATCGTGCCGTCAACCAATCGCAGGCTCACGGTTGAGATTGAGCAGGGTCGGCCTTACGTCTCCG
>JAJFBI010000200.1 GCA_020697385.1 Microvirga sp.
TCTCGCAGCGGATTGGAACGCCAAGCACCGCGCCGCCGCTCCAGCAGGGCACTGAAAACCGATGGAATCCTTCAAATCCTACCTCGCCAAGGTTGCCACAGGCGCGTCGCTGACGCGGGATGAGGCGCGGGATGCCTTCGACGATCTGCTCTCCGGCGAAGTGACGCCGGCACAGGGCGGCGCCTTCCTGATGGCGCTCAGGGTTCGGGGCGAAGCGCTCGACGAGATCGTCGGCGCCGTCGATGCCATGCGTGGACGCATGCTGCGCGTCAACGCTCCCGACAAGGCCATCGACATCGTCGGCACCGGCGGCGATCACAAGGGCAGCTACAACATCTCGACGCTGGCTTCGATCATCGTGGCCTCCTGCGGCGTTCCCGTTGCCAAGCACGGCAACCGGGCGGCTTCATCCAAATCCGGTACGGCAGACGTGCTCTCGGCGCTTGGCGTGAAGCTCGGCCTCGCGCCTGAAGACTTGGAGCGTTGCCTGTCCGAGACGAAGCTCTGCTTCATGTTCGCCCAGACGCACCACGCTGCCATGCGCCATGTGGCGCCGGTCCGCGTGGAGCTGGGCACACGCACGATCTTCAATCTGCTCGGTCCTCTCGCCAACCCTGCCGGCGCCAAGCGACAGCTTCTTGGTGTCTTCTCGGAGACTTGGCTTGAGCCTCTCACTCAGGTCCTGAAGGAACTCGGCTCCCAGAAGGTCTGGACCGTGCACGGTTCCGACGGGCTCGACGAGATGACCACCACCGGCCCAACCTTCGTTGTGGCGCTGGAGAACGGAGCCATCCGCCGCTTTACCGTCACGCCCGAGGAGGTTGGCCTGCCGACTGCATCGCTGGACGATCTGAGGGGCGGAGATCCGGAGCACAACGCAGCGCAGTTGCGAGCCGTTCTTGAGGGCGCCCGCACACCCTATCGCGACGTCGCCCTGCTCAACGCAGCTGCCGCCCTCGTGGTGGCGGATGAGGCTGCCAATCTGCGCGACGGCCTTGAGCGCGCGTCCCGCGCCCTTGAGACCGGCGCCTCGAAGGCGACCCTCGAGCGCCTCGTTCAAGTCTCGAACGGTTGAGCGGCCAAGCCATGAGCGACGTTCTCAGCCGGATCGAAGCCTACAAGCGCCAGGAGATCGCAGCCGCAAAGGCCGCCGTGCCTCAGGCTGAGATCGAGCGCCGCGCCCGCGAGGCCTCACCGCCGCGCGGCTTTGCCCAAGCCATTGAGCGCCATCTTGCCGAAGGGCGGCCTGCGCTGATCGCCGAGGTCAAGAAGGCGAGCCCCTCCAAGGGGCTGATCCGCGCCGATTTCGACCCGCCGAGCCTCGCCCGCGCCTATGCCGAGGGCGGCGCCACCTGCCTGTCCGTTCTGACCGACGAGCCTTCTTTCCAGGGCAGGCCTGAGTACCTTGCCCAGGCCCGTGAGGCTTCCGGTCTCCCTGCGCTGCGCAAGGATTTCCTGTTCGAGCCGTACCAGGTCTACGAGGCCCGCGCCTGGGGGGCTGACTGCATCCTCGTGATCATGGCGAGCGTCACTGACGACGAGGCTCGCGTCCTGATCGATACCGCTCACGATCTCGACATGGATGTTCTGGTCGAGGTGCATGACCGGGCTGAGCTCGAGCGCGCCCTGCCGCTCGACACAAAGCTGATCGGCATCAACAACCGCAATCTTCGCACCTTCGAGGTTTCGCTTGAGGTCAGCGAGGAGCTGGCGCCGCTGATCCCGTTCGACCGCATCATCGTTGGCGAGTCTGGCATCTTCACGCTTGAGGACATCGAGCGCCTGACGATGGTCAACATCCAAACGTTCCTGGTGGGCGAAAGCCTGATGCGTCAGGCGGACGTTGCGGCAGCCACCCGCCGCCTCCTGTTCGGAAATGCCGCATGACGGGTCTGACGCATCTCGATGCCGCAGGCGAGGCCAACATGGTCGACGTCTCGGACAAGGATGTCACCAGCCGCACCGCGATCGCTGAAGGATGCGTGGTCATGCGGCCGGAAACGGTGGCCCTGATCCGCCAGGGCGACGCGAAAAAGGGCGATGTGCTAGGCACGGCAAGGCTCGCCGGCATCATGGCCTCCAAGCGCACGCACGAGCTTATCCCCCTCTGCCACCCTCTCTTGATTTCGAAGGTGAAGGTGGACTGCACACTCGACGACAGTCTTCCCGGCGTGCGCGTGAGCGCCGAGGTGAAGGTGTCGGGCCAGACCGGCGTCGAGATGGAGGCGCTCACCGCCGTTTCCGTCGCGTGCCTGACGATCTACGACATGGTGAAAGCCGCCGATAAAGGCATGCGGATCGAGAACATTCGCCTTCGCCGCAAGAGCGGCGGACGATCTGGAGACTTCGAGGCGCCATGAGCCTGATCTCGGTTGAGGATGCCCTGTCCCGGGTGCTGGCGAGTGTGGAAAGACCGCTCGACACGGAGCATGTGCCTCTTGCCTCCTGCGCCGGGCGCACCCTCGCCGAGGATCTCAGCGCCCGTCGCGACCAGCCTCCCTTCCCGGCCTCCGCCATGGACGGCTATGCCGTGCGCAGCGCCGATTGCAGCCAGATTCCCGTGACTCTCCAGGTCATCGGCACCAGCGCTGCCGGATCCCGGTTTACTGGCCTTGTTGGCCCTATGGAGACCATTCGGATCTTCACGGGCGCCCCCGTACCGGACGGCGTCGATGCGGTTGTGCTGCAGGAAGATACGGAGCGCTCCGGAGATCAGGTGACGGTCAAGGAAGCGAGCCGACCCAACCGGCATATCCGCCCAGCAGGCCTGGATTTCCGTGCCGGCGATGTTCTCCTGCAGGCAGGACTGCGCCTCGATTCCCGCCACATCGCCCTGGCTGCCGCCATGGGGCATGGAACGCTCCCCGTCCATCGCAAGCCGCGCGTTGCGGTGCTCGCGACGGGCGACGAACTCGTGCGGGCGGGCGAGTCTGTCGGCCCCGATCAAATCACCGCGTCCAGCCTCCCCGCTACGATCCTCATGGCCGAAAAGGCCGGTGCCGAAGCCATCGATCTCGGCATCGCTCGTGACACCCTCGAATCCCTCAACGAGCGCATTCACGCCGCTCGGGATGCCGGCGCCGATATCCTCGTGACTCTGGGCGGCGCATCGGTGGGCGAGCACGACCTTGTGCAGAAGGCTTTAAGCCATCAGGGCATGGATCTCGGCTTCTGGCGGGTCGCCTTGCGTCCGGGCAAGCCCCTGATGCACGGACGTCTCGGCTCCACTCTGCTCTTGGGCCTGCCGGGTAATCCGGTCTCATCCCTCGTCTGTGCCGTCCTATTCCTCGTGCCTGCAATCCGCGCCCTCTTGGGCGACCAGCAGGCCGCCGACGATCCGGCTGAGGATGCCATCCTCGGGGCGGACCTGCCGGCGAACAAGGAGCGGCAGGATTACATGCGAGCTTCGCTTGCGCTGCAGGACGTGCCCTTGAGCCTAGCCCAAGGTCCTACGCGGCTGATGCTGCCAGTGGCGACGCCTCATTTGCTTCAGGACTCAGCCATGTTGAGCATTCTTGAGCGCTCCGACGCCCTGCTGGTTCGGCCTCCCCACGCCCCGGCAGCGACCGCTGGAGAACCCTGCCGGATCATCCGGCTGAAGCGATTTTGTTGAAACTCTTCACTTTCAAAGCTGCAGCGTGCGGCACGGCCTCTGAAAGACGGCAGTTTACAACAACACCTTAGCAGCAGGCTTGCGGAACACAGCAAGAACAGCTAACTTGTTCCTGATTTGTTTCAGAATCGCCCGTTTCCGGGCAGTAAGGGCCAGCCATGCTGACGCGCAAACAGCACGAATTGCTCCGCTTCATTCATGAGCGGCTGCGTGAAACCGGGGTTCCGCCATCCTTCGACGAGATGAAGGATGCGCTCGACCTCAAGTCCAAGTCCGGCATTCACCGCCTCATCACGGCGCTCGAAGAGCGCGGCTTCATCCGCCGCCTGCCGAACCGGGCCCGGGCCCTCGAGGTGATCCGCTTGCCCGAGAGCACCAGCGGGGCCGGCAGCCAGCGGCGCTTCACGCCGAGCGTGGTCGAAGGTGGGCTCGCCGGAAAGGCCAAGGCTGCGCCGCAGCCGACACCCGATCCGCGCAGCCGTGAGATGTCGATACCGGTGATGGGACGGATTGCTGCCGGTGTGCCGATCTCGGCGATCCAGACGCAGAGTCACTCGATCACCCTGTCGGGTGACTTCCTGGCCCAGGGCGATCATTTCGCCCTTGAGGTGCGCGGGGACTCGATGGTGGAGGCCGGCATTCTCGACGGTGATCTCGTGGTCATCCGCCGTCAGGACAATGCCAATACAGGCGACATCATCGTGGCGCTGATCGACGAGGAGGAGGCGACCCTGAAGCGTTTCCGCCGCCGCGGCTCCTCCATTGCCCTGGAAGCCGCAAACCAAGCCTATGAGACCCGTGTTCTCGGCCCCGACCGGGTCAAGATCCAAGGCAAGCTCGTCAGTCTGGTTCGTCGGTACTGATCTCATCTTCGGGAAGATCCTGCTCAGGGACGGGCCTTGCAGGCCTTGGCCTCCCCTGAGCAACCACTTCTTCAGTCTGGACTGACGGGTCACTAGGCCAGTTCATCACCTCGTTCCCTTTTCTGACCGATGTGACTTCGATTGCGTCGGGCCTGAAGCGCAACGTCGTGGCTCCACGCTCCTTCAGAGCTTCACCGTCCAGAACGAAAGCCCCACGGCATGTCGGCGGGGCCGGCAAGCGCGTGACGATCACGTGCGCCCTTCGGCAATCCTCCTCGAAAGCCGCATAATCCTGGACGAAGGCAATCTGCCGCCCACCCGCAGCGACTACGACGCAGCCGGCGCTGTCACAACGTGCATCACGCCTGAGGCTGGCATCATCCGCATTCCTGGCATCACCATCGGCGCGGAGCCATTGCTCGGTCACGAAATCCGATGGCCGCCCAACCAGGGCAAGCTGTCCCTGAGGCCCGCGAATGGCCGCTCCTGCCCCTTCGCGGTCGATGAAGATGTCGTGGCGGTCCGGAGCGGTCGTGAAGGCAAGCCCGATCCCGGCTGGCAGGAGGGCCATCCATCGCAGCGACGAAGCCGGAATGGTCAGGATGAGCAGGCCCAGGCTCAGGAACGCCAGGGCAGCGATGCTCAGCGCCGGCACCACTAGGGTCGAGCCGCTGAACCCTCCGACCCATGACGACACCGCAAGCACCTGCTCGACGGCCGATCCCATCACCTGCCAGACAGGACGGTCGAGACCAAACGGATAGGCCAGCACGCCCAGAACGGCGGACGGCATGACCACCACCGAGACGAGCGGCAGGGCAAGCGCATTGCCGATGAGGCCATATGGGTTGAGCGACTGGAAGTGATAGGCGGAAAACGGAGCCGTGGCGATGCTGGCTACAAGCGTTGTGGTCACGAGCCCGAGCATCGCCCGGGCGGTCCAGCGGAAGCCTCGGTCGAGAACGGTTGCAGAAGTCCCTTCAGCGGGTTTGCGCTGCATCAGCGGCACCAGGGCCATCATGGCGGCGACAGCCCCGAACGACATTTGGAAACTCGGTCCCAACAGCGCCTCAGGCTCACGCGCGAGCACGATCAGGGCCGCGATCGAGAGGTTGCGGATGCTCAGCGCAGGACGGTCCACCAGCACCGCGCCGAACATCACGAGGGTCATGATGAGCGATCGCTCGGTCGCGACATCGGAGCCGGAGAAGATGCAGTAGATCGTCGCCCCGATCATCGCCGTCACGGCGGCGATCTTCTTCACCGGCCAAAGAAGTGCAATCGCCGACCCCAGAGACAGGAGCGCTCGAACCAGCCAGAAGAAGGTACCGGCCGCCAGCACCATGTGAAGGCCGGAGATCGACACGATGTGATAGATGCCGGCCCCACGCAAAATGTCGTTCGTGATCTCGGGAATGAGCCCGCGCTTGCCGGTCACCAGGGCGGCCCCGACACCGCCAGCCGCGCCGCCGATGGCGGCGGCAATGCGTTGGGTGAGCGAATTGCGGGCTTTGTCCACTTGGGCTGCCACTTGCAGCGACCAATCCGGTGGCCTCGGTGGATCGACCCGCCGCACCTGCCCCAGCATAGACCCGACTGCACCGATCCCCTTGTAATAGGCATCACGCG
>JAJFBI010000201.1 GCA_020697385.1 Microvirga sp.
GGCAATGGATGCGCAGTTGGTGAGTGCGGCCGGTGATAGGGCGCAGTTCGAGCAGGGTGAGCCTCGTTTCACCCTCCCCTCGGATCTCGGGTGTTCCCGAGATCCGTTCTTGCCTGCCCAAGTCGGAAACATCCGACTTGGGTGGGGGAGGGTCGGAGCGCGTCAGCGATCCGGGGTGGGGTGGCGGCGCGACATTTGCAGATGTGGAGTTTCCCACCCCCGCCCGCGCTTCCCGCGCGACCTCCCCCCTCAAAGGGGAGGTGTGTGTGCGCCCCAGCACCCGCCACTCGGTCAGGGAAGGCTGGCCCTTCGGATCCACCTTCATCCACCAGCCGCGATCCGGCGATTTCGGCGCGAGGGCTAAATCGATCGTGCCTTCGTCGGCTTCCGGCCCGCCCTCGACCACGGCCCAATAGACCTTGTCGATCTCACCCTTCTTGAACATCTCGTTCAAGCGCGCGATGGCCTTCGGGTGCCGGCCGAGAATGAGGCAGCCCGAGGTGTCCTTGTCGAGCCGGTGCGCGGCTTCGGGCCGGCGCGGCAGGCCGAAGCGGAGGGCATCGAGGTGATGAAACAGGGTCTCGCCGCCCTTGGGACCGGGATGCACCGGCAGACCGGCGGGCTTGTCGATCACGAGCATCAGGGCATCGCGATACAGCAATCGGCTTACTATCTCTTCCGCATTCATGATGCCTCGGCTAGAGCATCGGACCCAAAAGTGGAACCCACTTTTGGGATTCATCCGATGCTTATGCTGTATGATGGCGCATCGTTATATGCAGAAAACCGGTTCCCACTTTTCCGCACGATGCGCTATCGAGGCAGCGGCGCTAAATCAAGCACAGCATTCACAAGGCACGCAGAGCATGGCTGAAAACAAGCCCGGATTCCTCTCCCGTCTGTTCGGGCGCAAGGCTGACACACCCGCGGCTCCCGAGCCGGCGCCAGCAACCCCGCAGGCCGGCGGCGAGCCTGAGGCGATGCCCTCCCCGCCCACAACCGGCGCGGACGATCTCGCGGCCGCTCCCTCGACCGTGACCACCGCCTCTCCCGATACGCCCGAGGAGAACAAGACGCCGCCGGAGCTGGCCGGCGCCGATCTCCAGCCCATCGAGGGTCTCGACCCGGAAGGCACCAACCCGCAGGAGCCGCTGCCGCGCATCCTCACCGAGCACGGCCCCGAACTGCGCCCGGACATCACCGCCGCAGATCTGGGCTCTCCTGAGCCCGCTCCTGCCGAAGTGCTCCCCTCCCCCGCCCCTGAAACACAGCCCGCCGCGGCTCGCGGCTGGTGGCAGAGGCTGACGGAGGGCATGCGCCGCACCTCCTCGTCGCTCTCCGACAGCGTCACCGGCCTCTTCACCAAGCGCCGGCTCGATGCGGCCACCCTTGAGGAGCTGGAGGATGCCCTGGTGCAGGCCGATCTCGGCGTGCCCACCGCCATGCGGATCACAGAGGCGATCTCCGCCGGGCGTTACAACAAGGAGATCTCGCCCCAAGAGGTGAAGATGATTCTCGCAGGCGAGGTGGAGAAGACCCTTTCGCCCGTGGCCCAGCCGCTCATCGTCGACCGCTCGAAGAAGCCCTTCGTCATCCTGATGATCGGCGTGAACGGAGCGGGCAAGACCACCACCATCGGCAAGCTCTCCCAGAAATTCCGCCTCCAGGGCCTCAAGGTGATGCTGGCAGCCGGCGACACCTTCAGGGCCGCGGCCATCGAGCAACTGAAGGTGTGGGGCGAGCGGGTCGGCGCGCCGGTGCTGTCCCGTGAGCAGGGAGCCGATGCGGCGGGTCTCGCCTATGATGCCCTGCAAGAGGCCAAGGCCAACGGCAGCGACGTGCTGCTCATCGACACGGCCGGCCGCCTTCAGAACAAGGCCGGGCTCATGGCCGAGCTCGAGAAGATCGTGCGCGTGGTCAAGAAATTCGACCCGAGCGCGCCCCATGCCACGCTCCTCGTGCTCGACGCTACCGTCGGCCAGAACGCCATGAGCCAAGTCGAGCTTTTCCAGAAGGCCGCCGGCGTCACGGGCCTCGTGATGACCAAGCTCGACGGCACGGCCCGCGGCGGCATCCTGGTGGCGCTGGCCGAGAAATTCCGAATCCCAGTACACTTCATTGGCGTCGGCGAGGGGGTGGAGGACCTGGAGCCTTTCACCGCACGGGATTTCGCCAAAGCCATTGCCGGGCTTGAGCATGGGACCTAAAAGTGGAATGCACTTTTAGGATCGATCCGATGCTCATCTCCTTAGCTGGCGCATCGTTTAGCGGAAAACCGGGTCCACTTTTCCGCACGATGCGCTAAGAGCAACCTCATGACCGACGAAAAACGCCTCCCTCCCCTCCTCAAACTCGCCCTGGAACTCGGGCCGCTGGCCCTGTTCTTCATCGGCAACGCCTATGGCGACCGCGTCGGCTTCGCGGGAGACCAGCGCATCTTCGCTGCCACGGGGGTCTTCATCGTAGCGACGCTGATCGCGCTCGGCATCAGCTACGGGCTCACCCGCAAGCTGCCGATCATGCCGGTGGTGTCGGCCATCGTGGTGGTGGTGTTCGGCGGACTGACGCTTGTCCTGCAGGACGATCTCTTCATCAAGCTCAAGCCCACCATCGTGAACACCCTGTTCGGGCTCGTGCTGCTCGGCGGCCTCTATTTCCGCAAGCCTCTGCTGCAGATCGTCCTCGACAGCGTGTTCGACCTCGACGCGGTGGGCTGGCGCAAGCTCACCTTGCGCTGGGCCCTGTTCTTTTTTGCCCTGGCAGCCATCAACGAGATCGTCTGGCGCACGCAGACCACGGATTTCTGGGTCAGCTTCAAGGTCTTCGGCATCATGCCGCTCACCATCGCGTTCGCGCTGGCCCAGACGCCGCTGCTGCTGAAGCACGAGATCAAGAAGGCGGAAGAGGTCTGATACCCGCGACGTCATCCCCGGACTTGTTCCGGGGATGACGTCTTCCTCTGCCCCCAACTCACCACCCTCATCCTGAGGAGCCTGCGGAGCAGGCGTCTCGAAGGAGGATCCAGTGCTCTCTGGAGGCTCCTTCGAGACGGTCGCTGACGCGCCCTCCTCAGGATGAGGTTGAGTATAGGATGACCGGGCATGAAGACGTGGATGGCCGGGACAAGCCCGGCCATGACGGCGAAGCGTGCGGGAGGCCTCACCCTGCCGGCTTCATCAGCACCATCCTGCGCGTGACCCCCGGCAACGGATCGCATTCGACCTCCGTCCAGAGATCCTCCTCGCCGGCCGCCATGACGGTTTCCTGCGAGGCCAGGAGCTCGCAATCGGTAGCTTTCGTCGCCTGCTCGATCCGGGATGCGATGTTGACGGTCTCGCCCACCACGGTGAACTCGAGCCGGCTCTCGTCGCCCACCACGCCGCAGAACACGTCGCCGGTATGGATACCGATGCCGAGCCGCACCGGCGGGCTGAAGCCGCGCTTGGCGTTCCAGCGCTCGATCAGCGTGAGGAGGGTGCGCCCGCAGGCGAGCGCGCGGCTGGCATCGCCGTCCCGCGCGCCCGGCACGCCGAAGAGGATGAGCGCCCCATCGCCGGTGAACTTGTCGATGACGCCGCCGTGCCGGGCGGCCGCGCGCAACACGCGCCGGCGGAACGACGTGATGAACACGGCAAGCTGCGCCGGCTCCATGGTCTCGCCGAAGGTCGTGGAAGCGCGGATGTCCACGAACATCACCGTCACCGGAATGCGCCGCCCCTGGCGCAAGGACGCGAAGGCCTGGTCGGTGAGGATGGGCGCGAGCTCGCGCGGCAGGTAGCGGGTGAGGTTCACCCGCAGGGTGGTTTCGCGCACGGCGCGCTCCAGCATCAGCCGGCCTTGGCGTGCCACGAGGATCAGGATCAGGGCGGCGGCGAAGACCATGACGACGCGCACCACGTTCGCCTGTGTCGAGAACAGCCCCTGGATCTCGGCGAGATCCTGCTGGCGCTGCGTCGGGCTAATCCAGTCGCCGCTGAAGGCGAGAAGCGACAGGCCACTCACATAGACGGCGGCCACGAAAGCCTGGAGCCGGGGCTGGTAGTGGACGGCCGCCGCCGCCATGGTGATCGGCACCACCCAGGCCACCGGAAATGCTGCAAAGAGGGCGCCCGGGATCCCTACCCCCCAGTGGCTGAAGGCCAGGTTGCCGAGGACCAGGAAGGCATCGAGGATAGCAGTAATCAGCGGTAGCTTCGCAATGGCGATCCGTTTCGAGGCGAGCCAAGCTCCGAACCATCCCAGCGCCCCGAACAGGACCAGGGTCAGCTCGGCGGCCTGGATCTGCTTGGACGCCATAGGGTTGGAGAGATCGATGCCTGCCGTCGTGAGCACGACCGCCAGAAGAAGCAGCCCAGCCGTGATCAGGCGCGCGATCCCCGCCCGCTGCAGCGCCCCGGTATCGGCTTCGCGGATCAGCCGCTGGGTGGCGTCACTTAAGGCCGGCGTCGTGCGGAGATTGTTGAGCCGGGCCAGAGCGGCACGGGCGCGGGATCGAGGGGTCACGGCTTTCCTTTTGCTCCCAGCGGGTTGGTGCGTTATGTCACGGAATTGCTCCAGCGGCCATTGCGGATCCCTTACGCCGGCATGAAACGCGGTTAACCTCGGCAGCATCTCACAGGAATATATGGTTCATGAGCGAGAGCTTCCAGCCGATCACGATTTATGTGGATGCGGATGCCTGCCCGGTGAAGCCGGAGATCTACAAGGTCGCCGAGCGCCATCGGGTGAAAGTTTTCGTGGTGTCGAATTCCTTTCTGCAGGTGCCGGCAGATCCGCTGATCGAGCGCGTGGTGGTGAGCGCAGGGTTCGATGCGGCGGACGACTGGATCGCCGAGCGCGCCCGGCGGGGCACCATCGTGATCACCGCCGACATCCCCTTGGCCCACCGCTGCGTGACGGCAGGCGCCGACGTGATCGGTCCGACAGGCAAGCCCTTCACGCAAGCCTCCATCGGCATGGCGCTCGCCACCCGCAACCTGATGGAGGATCTGCGCGCCATGGGCGACGTGACCGGTGGCCCGAAGCCGTTTTCGGCCAAGGACCGCTCGGCGTTTCTTTCGGCGCTGGACGTGGCGATAAACCGGCTCAAGCGCGCGGGATTTGGCGCAGGCGGTCCTTGAAGGCGGAAAAGTTCTCCGGCGTCAGGGGACCGATATGCTTGTGGCGGATGGTGCCGTCGGGGCCGACAATAAAAGTTTCCGGCACGCCATAGACGCCCCAATCGATGGAGGCGCGGCCGTTGGGGTCGACGCCGACAGCGGCATAGGGGTTGCCCAGGGCACCGAGGAAGCGGCGGGCGTTGTCCGGGTTGTCGCGCTGGTTGATGCCGACCACCCGGATCGACGGGTCCTTGGCGAGATCGACGAGCAGCGGATGCTCCTGGCGGCAGGGGCCGCACCAGGACGCCCAGACATTCACCACCGTAACCCTGCCCTTCAGGTCCTCGTTCGAGAAACCGGGCACGGCCTGACCATTGGCCAAAAGACCTTCGAGCGGCGCGAGATTGAACGTCGGAACGGGCTTGTTGATCAGCACCGAGGGCAGCTCGGCCGGGTTGCGGCCGGAGAACAGCTGCACGGCGAAAAGACCAGCCAGGGCGAGAAAGACCAGCCCCGGCAGGATGAAGATTAGGCGCGACCGGGGGCGCTCGGTTGCCTCAGCCACGGCGCGACCTCCGGCCGACGCCACGTGATTCCAGATCGGCGAGGGCGCGGACCTGGACGCGGTGGTCGATCACGGCGCGCAGGATCAGGCCCACGACCACCAGGGCGGTCACGATGTAGGAAAAGGCGATGAAGAACGTGTGCGTCATGAGTGTCAGGCCGCCTGTGCATCGAGGCGCTCGGCCTCGAGGATCGTGAGGGTGCGCACGCGACGGCGCAGGATCTCGGTGCGCATGCCGGCCAAATGCAGCGCCACGCCCAGGAGCGAGAAGGCCACGGCCATGATCAGGAGCGGCACGAGCATGGAGGGATGGATCGTCGGCCCGTCAATGCGGAACACGGAGGCCGGCTGGTGCAGGGTGTTCCACCAATCGACGGAAAACTTGACGATGGGCACGTTCACGGCGCCGACAAGCGTGAGGATCGACACGGCGCGGGC
>JAJFBI010000202.1 GCA_020697385.1 Microvirga sp.
CGGTCCGTTCCATGCGGCAGGAAGCTCTCGTCGGTGAAGGTCCACAGGTGATCGTCGAGGGCGGACATCCGTTCCTCGGTCGTCACCTGCACGACCGCGCGCCACCCGCGCTCCAGAGTCTTCTGCAGGAGCGTGGGCAGCACCGCCTCGAGGGGCTGATGCTGGAGATGGTAGAAAAAGACCTCGGTCATAATACCCCTGTCATCCCGGACGGAGCGAAGCGAAGATCCGGGATCAAGCTCTACTCTCCTCCAGCGATCCCGGGTTCTGCTGCGCAGCCCCGGGATGACACTTTATTGGCTCACGCCTCGTAATGATCGCGCACGAGGCGGTCGAGGAGGCGCACGCCCCAGCCAGAGGCCCAGCCCTTGTTGATCTCGTTCTGCGGCGAGCCCATGGCGGTGCCGGCAATGTCGAGATGCGCCCACGGCACATCGTTGACGAAACGCTGGAGCAGCGCCGCCGCCGTGCTCGAACCACCGAAGCGCCCGGCCGAGTTCTTCATGTCGGCGAACTTGGATTCGATCATCTTGTCGAACTCGGGCCCCAGGGGCATGCGCCAGACCCGCTCGCCGGTCGCCTTGCCGGCGATGGTCAGGCGCTCGGCCAGTTCGTCGTTGTTCGAGAACAGGCCGGCATATTCCTGGGCCAGCGCCACCATGATGGCTCCCGTGAGGGTCGCGAGGTCGATCATGAACTTCGGCTTGAAGCGATCCTGCACGTACCAGAGCACGTCAGCCAGCACGAGGCGGCCTTCCGCATCCGTGTTGATAATCTCGATGGTCTGCCCCGACATGGTGGTGACGATGTCGCCGGGCCGCTGGGCATTGCCGTCAGGCATGTTCTCCACGAGGCCGATGGCGCCGACCACATTGGCCTTGGCCTTGCGGCTTGCAAGCGCATGCATGAGCCCGACCACGCAGGCGGCGCCCGCCATGTCGCCCTTCATGTCCTCCATGCCGGCGCCCGGCTTGATCGAGATGCCGCCGGTGTCGAAAACGACACCCTTGCCCACGAAGGCGATGGGCTTGTCGTTCGCCTTGCCGCCGTTCCAGCGCATGATGGCCACCCGGCCGCCGCGCACCGAACCCTGGGCCACGCCGAGCAGCGCCCCCATGCCGAGCTTCTTCATGGCCTTGTCGTCGAGGATCTCCACCTCGACGCCGAGCTTGCTCAGCGCCTGGGCGCGGGCAGCGAATTCCTGCGGCCCAAGCACGTTCGGCGGCTCATTGACAAGATCGCGGGCGATGATGACGCCCTGCTGGATGCCTTCACGGGTCTTGTAGGCTTTCTTGACCGCAGCTGGATCCGCCACGCTGAAGACCAGCCGTCCGCCGCTCTTCCCGTTCTCATCGTCCTTTTTTTTGGTCTTGTAGCGGTCGAAGCTGTAGCGGCGCAGTTGAACGCCGAGTGCAATGTCCGCGACCGCCTCGGGGGCGACCTCGGTCTCGGGCAGATCCAAGACCACCGTTGCCAGCTTGCCGTTCACCTTGCCGGCGATCAGGCCGCCCAGCTGGGCGAAATCCAAGTCGTTCCGGTCCTTTTCGCCCCCTAGGCCGATCACGATCAGCCGGTCGACGGACAGCCCCGTGGGGACCACGATCGACATGGCGGACTTGGCCTTGCCCTTGAAGCCTTCCGCAGCGGCAGCCTTGGCGATCAGATCGACGGCCTTCGGCCCGAGCTGCTTGGCCACGGCAGCGGAGGGCTTGAGGCTCTCTCCAACGAAGACGATGAGATCGCCGGATTCAACTTTGCCGTGGGCCTGGAAGTCGATCTTGAAGCTGTCGGCCATGAATTCCTCTTTGTTTTGGTGCATGTCCGGTCTTAGGGCCGGCTGCGACGCTGATGCGCGGTGGTGACGGTTGGGACATATATCATATTGCGCACAGGCGCATCGTGCGGAAAAGTGGCCCCGGTTTTCCGATCCACACGATGCGCTGCTTAAGGAACTGAGCATCGGATTTTCCCAAAAGTGCCTTCCACTTTTGGGTCCGATACTCGGTGGCCATGGGGAAGCTGCCGTGAAATCGGCGCAATCTCAGGCTGTTGAAAACGGCCAGCTTGCCTGAGACCGTACGACACGATACCCAGGGCGCAACCGCCCAGGGGCGAAGGGCCTTATGACACTTCTCGAACGCTACATCCTCAAAAACACCTTCAATGCCTTCGCCGCATGCCTGGTCGCCCTCACGGGTGTAATCTGGATCACGCAGGCCCTGCGGGAGCTCGACCTGCTGACCGGCAAGGGGCAGACGTTCATGATCTTCCTGACGGTGACGGGCTTGTCCCTGCCGGCGCTGATCAGCGTCATTGCACCGGTTGCCCTGTTTCTGGCCACCATCTACACCCTGAACAAGCTGAACGGCGATTCCGAACTGATCGTCATGAGCGCCGGAGGCATGCCTCCAGGTCGGCTGCTGCGGCCCTTCCTGGCGCTGGCCGCCTTCGTCTGCCTGGCCGTGGGCATCATCTCGATCCACATCATGCCTGCCAGCTTCCAGGAGATGCGCCAGCTGTTCACGAAGATCCGGGCCGACTTCGTGGGCACCATGGCCAAGGAAGGTCAGTTCATCAGCCTGGAGAACGGGATCACCTTCCATTACCGGGAGCGCCAGGGCGATTCCCTGCTCGGGATCTTCATGGAGGATCTCCGGGAGAAGAACAAAGCCATCGTGTATCTGGCCGAGCAGGGTCAGACCGCAGAGCAGAATGGAACGTCCTATCTCGTGCTCCAGAAGGGCAGCGTTCAGCGCAAGGAGCCGAACAGCCGCGATTCCTCCATCGTGGCCTTCGAGCGCTATGCGGTCGATCTGTCGGCCTTCAACAAGGAAGGCGGAGACGTCGTCTACAAGCCCCGTGAACGAAGCACCCTCCAGCTCCTGTTCCCCGACAAGAGCGAGCCCCTCTACCAGGAGCAGTCGGGGCGGTTCCGGGCCGAACTGCACGAGCGTCTGTCTTCCTGGCTCTACCCGCTTGCCATGATGATGATCGCCTTCGCGGCTCTCGGCGAACCGCGCACGACGCGGCAGGGGCGCGGCCTGGCGATCGCCGGCGCCGTGGTGGCAATCGTGCTGATGCGGATCCTCGGTTTTGCCGCTTCGAGCGGTGTCGCCCGAACCTCGGCCGCGGTCATTGCCATCTATGCCGTTCCGCTGGCCAGCATCGTCATCAGCCTGCTTCTGATCCTGCATGGACCGGCCATGCGCTCAGCCCAGGCCAAGGTTCTGAGGGTGTTCAGCAGAATATTGCCGGCGCGCGCTCCCACGATCCAGAAAGCCTGACCATGTTGATCGGCCGGACCCTTGGCGCCTATTTCTCGCGGCAGTTTCTCAAGACTATTTTCCTGGTCTTCGCGACGGTCTTCACCCTCGTCTACACTTTGGACTTCGTGGAGCTGATGCGCCGGGCCGGCGATGCCCCGGGGGCAACCGCGGGCGTGATCGCCCAGCTGGCCCTTTACCGCACCCCATCGATTGCCGAGCAGGTGATGCCCTTTGCCGTGCTGTTCGGAAGCATGGCGGCCCTTCTGCAGCTCAGCCGCAAGCTCGAATTGGTGGTGGCGCGGGCAGCCGGGATCTCGGCCTGGCAGTTCCTTCAGCCGGGGCTTTTGATCGCAGTGCTGATCGGCGTGCTCTCCGTCACCGTCTACAATCCGCTTTCCGCCGTTCTCAAGCAGCGCGCCTCCGCTCTGGAAACGAGCATCTTCTCCAGGAATATCCAGACCCGGGAAAAGCCTATCTGGCTTCGTCAGAGAAGCCAGGACGGGCAGGCTATTTTCCGCGCGAACGGCTCGGCGACGAATGCCGCAGCCCTCTATGACGTTACGGTCTATGCCTTCGACCACGACGGCACCTTCAGCCATCGGGTCGAGGCCCGCGAAGCGAGCCTGCACGAAGGCTTCTGGGAACTAAAGGAAGCGAGGATCCTATCCGCCACCGAGGAGCCTCAATCCCATGAGCGCTACCTGATCGCCTCGAGCCTCCAGCCCTCGGAGGTTCGACAGAGCTTCATCGACCCCGATGCAGTGCCGTTCTGGGATCTGAAGGCGACGATCAACCGGATGGAGCAGGCGGATCTCAACGCGACAACTTATCGCCTGCATTACGACCTGCTTTTGGCCCGTCCCCTGCTCTTCATCGCCATGGTCTTTGTTGCCGCATCCGTCTCGTTAAGATTCTTTCGATTTGGCGGTGTAGCCATGATGGTTCTGGGTGGCGTCGCAGCGGGGTTCATGCTTTATGTCGCCACTGAGCTTATGGCGGAGCTTGGAGCCTCCGGAATCATCAGTTCCCTGGTTGCGGCCTGGTTCCCTGCCGTAGTAGGCAGTCTTTTAGGGACCTTGGCCTTATTGTACCAAGAGGACGGCTGATCGTTCTCGTTAAGAAGTATTGCGAAGGAGTGGGGATGCGGCGGCTAAAGACAACGATCGCAACGTCTGCGGTCGCAGCGGCACTGGTTTATGCCGCTGGGTCAATGCCTGCGCTTGCCCAAGCCACGCTCAACGAGACCATTGGCGCCCGTGCCCAATCGGGATCCGGGGAGGACCGCCTCCTCGTCGACGCCAAGGAAATCGTCTACGACAACGACCGGAACACGATTGCCGCCTCCGGCGACGTGCAGATGAACTACCAGGGGCGGACGCTCCAGGCCGACCGAGTCACCTATGACCGGAACACCGGCCGCGTCTTTGCCGAGGGCAATGCCCGCCTGAGCGAGACCAACGGCACCGTCGCAACGGGTGACCGGTTTGAGCTCACCGACGATTTCAAGAGCGGCTTTATCGATTCCTTGAGGGTGGTGCAGACCACCGTGGAACAGGGTCGCCCTCTGACCACCCGATTCTCCGCCCCGCGGGCCGAGCGTGCCGAGGGCGAAACCACAACTTTCGAGCGTGGCACCTACACCGCCTGCGAACCCTGTAAGGACAATCCGGAACGCCCCCCACTCTGGCAGGTGAAGGCGGCGAAGATCATCCACAACAACAGCGAACGGACGATCTACTACGAGGACGCGACCCTTGAGCTTCTCGGCATCCCGGTCGCCTACCTGCCCTATTTCTGGACGCCGGATCCGACCGTCAAGCGCAAGACGGGCTTCCTGGCGCCGCGCTATGTCTTCTCGAACACCCTTGGCTACGGCGGTTCGATCCCGTTCTTCTGGGCCATCGCTCCCAATTATGACCTGACGATCAACCCGACCATCCTGAGCCGTCAGGGCCTGCTCGGGCAGGTCGAATGGCGTCACCGCCTGGAGACCGGCGCGTACAACATCCGCGCGGCCGGCATCAACCAGCTGGATCCCGAGGCCTTTCTCCTCTCTCCGTTCGGAGCAGGCGACCGTGACTTCCGTGGCTCCCTGGAGACGTCGGGCGAGTTCTTCATCAACCAGAACTGGCGCTGGGGCTGGGACATCGCCCTCGTGTCCGACAAGTGGTTCCTCACGAACTACCGCATCCGCAGCGAGAGCCTGAGCAGCTATTACGTCAAGGAATCGATCTCGACCGTCTATCTCCAGGGCCAGGGAGATCGCTCGTTCTTCGATGCGCGGGGCTACTACTTCAAGACTCTCTCCACCTACGACTGGCAGAAGCAGCAGCCGATCGTCGCCCCGGTGATCGACTATAACAAGCGCTTCACGCCTTCGACCATCGGCGGCGAGTTCGCGATCGACGTGAACGTCACCAGCTTGTCCCGCGAGGCTGCACAGTTCGATCCGTTGTTTCCGTCGAATACTGCCTATTTCGGCATCGCCCGGTCCTGCATCGAATTCGATCCGAGATCGTGTCTCGTTCGCGGCATCAGCGGCTCGACATCCAGGGCCTCGGTGACGGCATCGTGGCGGCGCGAGTTCATTGACCCCATCGGTCAGGTCTGGACTCCGTTCGCCTATCTGCGGGCCGATAATTTCTGGATCGCCCCTGATTTTAACGGCTACCAGAACCCGGAGCTGGCCAACTTCACCGACGCGGACGACGATTATCTCTGCCGCGCCATGCCGGCGGTCGGTCTCGAATATCGTTATCCCTTCATCGCCACCCTTGGCACCTCGGGCCAGCAGATCCTGGAGCCGATCGCCCAGATAGTTGCTCG
>JAJFBI010000203.1 GCA_020697385.1 Microvirga sp.
GTAACAGCTCACAGCTTTTCGCTTCGCTTACCCTGAATCCTATCTGTTTCCATAGGTCACAGCAGCATTTCTCGGTGTTACTGGCTTAGCTATAACATTTCGAAATGATGCCGTGACATTGTCATCATCCGACCCTTACACAAATCTTGCTCCACCCTCCCGGTCCCCTGAGGATGCGAATCCGCTTGCCGCAGGCCTGCCAGCTTTTTGGTGGCCATGCATCTGGGGTTTCGTATCGTTGGTGTATTCCGCGTCTTGGATAGCGGAGAGCTGGAGGATGGCGCAGCCACTGATCGGCCCAACGAAGATCAACTACATCGCGCAGGACCTCTGGTGCCTCATCCTGGCTCTCGGAAGCAGCTATGCCGTGTATCAGTTCTGCCGGCACCGCTCGGAAAGGCTGGGCCTCGTCCTCTGCCTCATATTGGCTGCCGCTGCCATGACATGGCAGCGCCTTTAGAGCATCCGGCGATCTTCAAGCAGCCTTAAATCCTTCGAGAGCTCCGGCCTCAATACGATCCCGGGTATGTTCGTAGCCGATCTCGACTACCCTCTCGAAATGCTCCCAGCCCCGCAGGGGCACGTCGGCCAGCGGAGGATGGATGACGAGGGCCGCATGAGCCCGGGCCTTGAGCGTCTGGGCATCGCTGGAGATCGTGGCTGCCCGGTAGAGCAGGCTGACGATATCCGGCGCCTGCGCCGGAATGCCAAGGAGGCGGCGGAGGAAGGGCGCCTTCTTCTCCTCTTCGGCTGCTGTCGTGAAGGCCACATCCCGCGCCACGTCGATGCCGAGCACCGGGCCTCTCTGCAGGTCGGACATGATATCCGCCGGCATGTTGTTCATCATGGCCCCATCCACGAGCACGCCCTCGGGCTCGATCACCGGCGGGAGCAGGCCAGGAATCGCAAGGCTTGCCCGCAAAGCGCGCCAGAGCGGACCCTGACGGTGCACATGGGTTGTCCCGGTGGTGAGATTCGACGAGACGCAGAAGAACGGCAACCAGAGATCCTCGATGTTCAGGTTGCCGAAATGCTCAAACAGCCGCGCATCGACCTTCTTGCCTCTCACGAGCGCGATAAGCGGGAGCGTGTAATCGTTCAGCGGCGGGTTCGTGACAAAGGCGCTCCTCATGAGGTCTTTCGCCTCGTCCAATCCGATCTGGATGGCAGCCGTTGCCGCCATGACGGACCCGATGCTGGTGCCGCCAACGAGATCGATGGGGAAACCATATTCCTGCAAGGCTCGGATGGCCCCAAGATGAGCGAAGCCCCGGGCCCCTCCTCCTGCCAGCACCAGTCCGACGGCACGCCCGCTCGACGTGCGGATCAGGCGCTGCAGATCGGCCGAGCTTTTCGCCCGCACATGAATGCGCTGGTCCACGGGGAGGCGAGCGAGGGACGGATGCGCCGGCGCCGGACGGGAGGCGTCCGCTTTCTGAAGCAACACCAAGTCATGACGGCGCCAGGATGACACGGCGCAGGTCAGCGCCTCCGCCTCAGGGACCAGGGGCTCGCCTGGGCAGGCCAGAAACATGACGTGGTCGGCATGGCGGATGCAGCGCCCCGTCCAGGACCCCGAGGGCTCCGAGGCGACATAGATCACCCGCTCCCGGCTGGCCTCGAAGCGGTAAAGCCAGTTCTCGTCCTCCTCCGACGGCATGGCATCGAGAAGATCGACCCTCGCCCCGTGGCTGCGCCGCATTTCATCCAGGAAGGCCTGGGCGAAGTCGGCCACCGCCAGACCCTTGGTGACCGGCATAATGGCGAAGGTGGTGGGCTTGAAGGTGATGGGGCGGCTGCGGGTAGTTGCGCGAAGCCTGTCGGCGAGCAGTCTCGACAGGTAGACCATCACGGCCGGATAGCGCGCCACGAGGCGCTCGAAGGCTTGCCGGGTCAGCTTGAGCAGCACCGAGTCGCGCAGGGCCGTCACGGTGGCCGAACGGGGCGCATTCGAGATCAGGGCCATCTCCCCGATCGTTTCCGGAGGAAAGATACGGGCGACGCGCTTTTGCTCGCCGTGATTGCCCTGGATTGACACTCCCAGGGCTCCCGACACGAGCATGTAGAGAGCATCCGCCGGATCGCCTTCCTGGAACAGAACCGCACCGCCCGGAAGAACCGCTCGTTGGAGTTCCGACTGGAGTTCAAGGCGCGTCACGGCATCGAGGCCCGCCCAAATAGGTGCCTCAAACTCCGGCGAGTCTTCGGTCAGAAACGGTGCACTCATAGGCTGTCCGACATTTGCGGGTCATCGCCCACTAACCGGAAATGCCTTACGTCGCAAATCCACATCCGGCTTAGTGCATCGGCCCCAAAGGTGGATCCATTTCTAGGATCCATCCGATGCTCACCTTTCAACGAGCGCATCGTGCAACAGGATGGCAGGCGGGACAGGCGCAGAACCTTTTCCTGAAGGGATAAAGGTTTAGCCCTGCCCCGCCTTTGAGGCTTAGTTCCGGCTCTTGTCGACCAGGGCCTTTTCCTTGATCCAGGGCATCATGTCGCGCAGGCGAGAGCCGACATCCTCGATCGGATGGGCGGCATTGCGGGCGCGAGTGGCCTTGAAGGAGGTCTGGTTGACCTTGTTCTCGAGCATCCAGTCGCGGGTGAACTTGCCGGACTGAATGTCCTCCAGAACGCGCTTCATCTCGGCCTTGGTCTCGGCCGTGATGATGCGCGGGCCGGTGACGTACTCGCCGAACTCGGCGGTGTTCGAGATCGAGTAGTTCATGTTGGCGATGCCGCCCTCATAAATGAGGTCGACGATGAGCTTCACTTCGTGCAGGCACTCGAAATAGGCCATCTCCGGGGCGTAGCCTGCCTCGGTCAGGGTCTCGAAGCCGGCCTTGATCAGCTCGACGAGACCGCCGCAGAGCACGACCTGCTCGCCGAATAGATCGGTCTCGCACTCTTCCTTGAAGCTGGTCTCGATGATGCCGGCGCGACCGCCGCCATTGGCGGAAGCATAGGAGAGCGCGATGTCATGGGCGTTGCCCGTGGCGTCCTGGTGGATCGCGATGAGCGTCGGCACGCCGCCACCGCGCTGGTATTCGGAGCGCACCGTGTGGCCGGGGCCCTTCGGGGCCACCATGAGCACGTCGAGGTCCTTGCGAGGCTCGATCAGGTTGAAGTGGACATTGAGGCCATGGGCGAAGAGGAGCGCTGCTCCCTGCTTCATGTTGTCCTGAAGGTCGTTGCGGTAGATGTCCGCCTGCAGCTCGTCGGGGGTCAGCATCATGACCACGTCGGCCCACTTGGCGGCCTCGGCCACTTCCATGACCTTGATGCCGGCCTTCTCGGCCTTGGCGGCGGAGGGGGAGCCCTTGCGCAGCGCCACTACGATGTCCTTCACGCCGGAATCGCGCAGGTTCAGGGTATGGGCATGACCCTGGCTGCCATAGCCGACGATGGCGACCTTCTTGCCCTTGATCAGGTTGATATCTGCGTCGCGATCGTAATAGACACGCATGGTCCTCAAGTCCCTTATCTCAAAGGGGGCTTTCCCCCGGCCTTCGTTGACGCTGCACCATCCAGACGGAATAAGCGCAACATTGATTTATCAGGCGCCGCTTTTAGCGAATAAAACTGCGCTGACAAGCTGTTGTTTGTAGCAAAACTGCGGTGCCTCCCTGCATCCGGTGCAGGAGCAACCGATTCCGCCCAAACGATCCGAGCCCGGAGAGTTCAAACCGCTCTCCAATGCTCTAGATTGGAATCTCATCTCTCGACCGAGAAGGACGAAGCCGCATGCAGCGCCTTGCCACTCCCGACGAAGTCATCTCGTTCTGGCGCGAAGCCGGACCGGAGAAGTGGTTTGCGAAGGACGAAGCCTTCGACCAAGCCTGCCGTGACCGTTTCCTGCCCACCTATGAGGCCGCAGCACGTGGCGATCTCAACGAGTGGGAGCTCACCCCGGACGGAGCGCTCGCCGTCATTCTCCTCCTCGACCAGTTCCCCCGGAACATGTTCCGGGGCCAACGCGAAACCTACAAGGCCGACCCGGTCGCCCTGATGGCCGCTGACCGCGCCATCGAGCGCGGTTTCGACCATAAGGTGGAACCGCTCTTCCGCCGCTTCTTCTACCTGCCCTTCATGCACTCCGAATCCCTGCCGGATCAGGAGCGCTCGGTGACCTTGAACGAAGCCCTCGGCGATCCGGATTCCGTCAAGTATGCGCACCACCACCACGACATTGTCGCCCGGTTCGGCCGCTTCCCTCACCGCAACGCCATCCTGGGTCGGGAGACCACACCGGAGGAGGAAGCGTTTCTGAAGGAAAGCGACTTCAGGGGCTAAAACCTCAGCTGATGCCTTCCGCACCACGCGCCATGGCGGCGACGCCGGTGCGGGAGACTTCGACGAGCCCAACGGCCGTCATGAGCTTGATGAAGCGCTCGACTTCGTCCGTCGTGCCGGTCAGTTCATAGACGAAGG
The DNA here is from genome assembly GCA_020697385.1 of Microvirga sp. Classification (GTDB taxonomy): domain Bacteria; phylum Pseudomonadota; class Alphaproteobacteria; order Rhizobiales; family Beijerinckiaceae; genus Microvirga. The sequence goes on from JAJFBI010000203.1 coordinate 4,435, forward strand.
ATGTCAGCGTAGCATCGAGCGTGCGGGCGCCGAAGGCCGATGCCAACCGCATGGCTTCGACCCGGTGATCGCCTTTGCCCACTACCTTCACGAGGCAGAGCTCGCGCTCCACCGCCTCGCCCGTGAGGGTGAGATCGACCACGCGATGCACAGGCACGAGGCGCTCCAGCTGGCTCTTGATCTGCTGGATGATGCTGTCCGTTCCATTGGTCACGATGGTGATGCGCGAGATATGCGCCTCGTGCTCGAGGGCTCGACGCGGGTCGCATCGGGATAGTGGGTCTTCATCTGGAGCATGGTCTGGTTTCCCGAATGTCTTTCAAGCCTCAAGGCGCCTTGCGGTAGTTCTCAACAGCGTCCTCGTCCACCTCGTCGGCCGGCACGATCCACTGCTCTTTGAGCGCCGCCGAGCGCCATTCCTGGAAGGCCGGCAGCGACAGGATCGTGTCCACATAGGTGCGCGTCGTGGCATCGAGAGCGATGGAATAGGTATCGAGACGCGTCGCGAGTGGCGCATACATGGCATCCGCCGCCGAGAAGGCGCCGAACAGGAACGGACCACCCGCACCGAAGCGCTCACGGGCCTCGCGCACGATTGCGCTGAAGCGGGCAACGTCGCGGGCGACTGCCTCGCCGCGATTCCGTGATGCATATTTCTTGCCGAGATTCATCGGGCATGCGGAGCGCAGGGCTGAGAACCCTGCATGCATCTCGGTCGCAACCGAGCGCGCCATGGCACGAGCCGTACGATCCTCAGGCCATACGGCAGCGCCATAGGCCTCGCCCACATGCTCCATGATGGCGAGGCTCTCCCAGACGGTCGCCTCGCCATCGATCAGGATCGGCACCTTGCCGGCCGGCGAGTGCTTGAGCACCTTCTCCTTGGTATCCGGCAGATCGAGTGGAATAATGATCTCGTCGAAGGCGATACCGAGCTGCTTCATCAGCAGCCAGGGGCGCAGGGACCAGGACGAGTAGCACTTGTTGGCGATGACGAGGGTTGGCATTACGTGTCTCTTTTCCCCTCTCCCGTGTGGGAGAGGGGCCAGGGGTGAGGGTGAGAGGGCGCAGGAGGCACCACAGCATCTGCGATTCTTAGCAAAACAGTTTCCAAGTCATTCATCACATCATGGTTCGTAAAACGGATTACCTTGAATCCATGATGCTCGATCTCTTCCGTCCGGCGAGCATCATATTCTGCGTACCATCCATGCTGCTTTCCATCGATCTCGACGATCAGCTTTCGCTCTATGCAGACAAAGTCGATTGTGTAGTTGAGAAATCGCACCTGCCGCCTGAACTTTAGGCTTTGGAACCGACGTCCACGAAGAGCCTGCCACAGCACGTCTTCCGCAGACGTGAGCGTCTTGCGGAGGTTGCGCGCGAATTGGCGTGGCTCCTTGACCAGGAAACGGCCTTCCCTCACCCCTGCCCCTCGCCCGCCCGGGAGAGGGGTTCTTTAACTAGACCAGCATCTTGCCCTTCTCGTCGATCACGGAGCCGATATCGGCTCCCGTCTCGCCGAGATAATCATTGAGTAGCATTTCGTTGTGGGCCTTGCCCGACGGGATCATCGGGAAGCAGTTCTCGGCTTTGTCGACGAGGCAGTCGAAAATCACCGGACGGTTCACGTTGATCATCTCGAGGATCTTGGCGTCGAGATCGCCCGGCTTGTCGCAGCGGATGCCGACGCCGCCATAAGCCTCGGCGAGCTTCACGAAATCGGGCAGCGACTCGGAATAGCTGTGCGAGTAGCGGCCGCCATGCAGCAGCTCCTGCCACTGGCGCACCATGCCCATATACTCGTTGTTGAGGATGAACACCTTGATCGGCAGGTTGTACTGCAGGGCGGTCGACATTTCCTGCAGCATCATCTGGATCGAGGCTTCGCCGGCGATGTCGATGACCAGCGCATCGGGATGCGCCAGCTGTGCGCCGACGGCGGCCGGCAGGCCGTAGCCCATGGTGCCGTGCCCGCCCGATGTCATCCAGCGGTTCGGCTCCTCGAACTTGAAGTACTGGGCCGCCCACATCTGGTGCTGTCCCACTTCCGTCGTGACATAGGTCTTACGGTCCTTGGTGAGTTCGTAGAGACGCTGGATCGCATATTGCGGCTTGATGGTCTCGGTCGAATTCCGGAACCCGAGGCAGTTGCGGGCGCGCCAGCCCTCGATCTTGCCCCACCAATCCTTCAGCGCCACCTTGTCGGCCTGATGCGCGCCCTGGCGCCACAGGCGCACCATGTCTTCCAGCACATGCGCGCAATCGCCGATGATCGGGATGTCCACCTTCACGGTCTTGTTGATGGATGACGGGTCGATGTCCACATGGATGCGCTTGGAGAAGGGCGAGAAGGCGTCGAGCCGTCCCGTGATGCGGTCGTCGAAGCGAGCCCCGATATTGATCATCACGTCGCATTCATGCATCGCGAGATTGGCCTCGTAGGTGCCGTGCATGCCGAGCATGCCGAGCCACTGCTGGTCGGAGGCCGGATAGGCTCCTAGACCCATCAACGTCGAAGTGATGGGAAAGCCTGTGAGCCTGACGAGTTCGCGCAGCAGCGTCGCGGCATGAGGCCCGGAGTTGACGACACCGCCACCCGTGTAGAAGACCGGCCGCTTGGCACTGGCCATCAGCTCGATGGCCGCGCGGATGTGTTCCATGTCGCCCTTCACGGTCGGGCGGTAGGTCTTGTGCTGATTGCTCAGAGGCCGCGCATATGAGCCGGTCTTGAACTGGATGTCCTTCGGCAGATCGACCACAACCGGGCCAGGGCGGCCGTTCTGCGCCACGTAGAAAGCCTCGTGCAGAACGCGCGGCAGATCCTCGATGGATTTGACCAGATAGTTGTGCTTCGTGCAGTGGCGCGTGATGCCCACCGTGTCGCACTCCTGAAACGCGTCCGAGCCGATGAGATGGGTCGGCACCTGACCGGTGATGCAGACCAGCGGGATCGAATCCATCATTGCATCGGCAAGGCCCGTGATGGCATTCGTCGCGCCGGGACCCGATGTCACCAGCACCACGCCGGGTTTGCCGGAAGAGCGGGCATAGCCCTCGGCTGCGTGGACGGCGCCCTGCTCGTGACGGACGAGAACGTGCTGCACCTTGTCCTGGTGGAAGAGCGCATCGTAAATGGGGAGTACCGCGCCGCCCGGATAGCCGAAAATATGCTCGACTCCCTGATCGTGCAGGGCTCGGATCACCATCTCGGCTCCGGTCATCGTCTCGCTCATGGTCTCGCTCCGTCGGTCTTGTCTGCTGTTTCTCAAGAAATCTGGGCAATAAAAAAGGCCCCTGAGGGGGCCTGTGCGCCATCGCCGGACCTGCGGGTCAATCCCGCTCCGTCGATGGCGCTCGTACTACGAGAATAAGCTTGCGCATTGGGGCAGCTCTTAAGTTCGAAAGTTGCGCAGACGCTAGACGATCCATTTCATTCGGTCAAGCGGGGACAACTTGGCGCGAAGCGGCTTAGCTTTTAGATTAAGCCCCCTATTTTAGTCGTATGACCATGACCGACACCGTACCATCAACCGGGGCGCCGACGCAGAACCTGCGCCTCACGGCCCGTGCCCTTCTCCTCGGCGACCGCCTCGATGTCGCCGGGCTGGAGCGCAGCGACGTTCTGTCCACGACGCCCCTCGCCTTCCGGGCCGGGCAGGACGGTTTTGTGGCCCTCTTCCGTTACGGCGTGGCCGTTCTGGTCGGACTCACGCCTCTGGAGGAAGACGAGGTCATCCGCAGCCTGCGGCAACGGATCTCCGGCGAGTTCGCCCGTCATGAGGAAGAAACCGCCATCATCGAGATCTCCCCCGACCGGGACGACCAGATCCCTCCGGGTGGCCCGATCTACATCAAGCAGATGTCCACCGAGCGCCTGCTCGTCATCGCGGATGCCCTGTCCAAAAGCGCCACCCTGGCCCGCGACGAGCGGGAAGCCACCGCGGCCTTCGAGCTGGTCGAGCCCTCGGTTCAGCACTTAGCCGAAAAAGGGCGCCGCCCCCGCGACCGCCGCAGGATCCTCAAGCAGGTGGGACATGCCCTCCTCGTCCGCCAGCGCATGTCCGGCGGCGTGGCTGTGGAAGAGAAGCCGGACGTCCTCTGGGACCGCCCGGATCTGGAACGTCTCTATGCCCGCCTTGAGGACGAGTACGAGCTGAAGGAGCGTGCCGCCGCACTCCACCGCAAGCTGGAGGTTCTCGGCGATACAGCGCAGGCCCTGACCGATATCATCGACACCGAGCGGTCCTTACGCCTCGAACTGATCATCGTCCTCCTGATCGTGTTCGAGATCTTCATCACCTTCTATCAGATGGCGGTAGGCTATCTGACGGGCCATTGATGCGAGCCATCACGGCCTCGAAGCCTTGCTCCGGCGCAACCCAATGCCAGTCCGGCAGTTGGTGCCGAAACCAGGTAAACTGGCGCTTGGCATAGCGCCGCGTATCCCCCTGACCTTTGGCAATGGCCTCATCGAGGGAAGTCTCGCCACGAAGATACGCGAGAAGACCGGGCACGCCATGGGCGCGCATGGCCGGCAGCATAGGGTCGAGGTTCCGCCGACCCAAGGCCCTCACCTCGTCGAGGGCCCCTTGCTCCATCATGGCTTCGAACCGCCGGTCGATCCGGCGGCGCAGTTCATCCCGGTCCGGGGCGAGGAACAGCTTGAGGATAGGCCGATCCGCCAGTAGCCCCGGTTCGCGGGCGCCGTGGAACGACACGAGCGGGCGGCCGGTCGCCGCGAAAATCTCGAGGGCCCGCTGCACGCGCAGGCGGTCCGAGGGGCGCAAGGTCCGGGCCGTCTCGGGATCGCGCTCGGAGAGAAGACGGTGCAGGTCAGGCGTCTCCAGTCCCTCGCTCTCCCGGCGCACATGCTCGCGAACCTCCTCCGGAACGGGCGGCATGTCGGAGAGCCCCTCCGTTAGGGCCTTGAAGTAGAGGCCTGTGCCGCCCACGAAGATCGGCAGCTTCGTGCCCTCGATCTCCTGCAGGACATTGACCGCATCGGCCACATAGCGGCCCACGGAAAAGTTTGAGCCGGCATCCACATGGCCATAGAGCCGGTGAGGCGCCTGGGCTTCCTCGTCCGGGGTTGGACGGGCGGTGATCACCCGCAGGTCCCGGTAGACCTGCATGGAATCGGCGTTGATCACCACGCCGTTCAAGGCTTGGGCCAGCCGGATACCCAGAGCGGACTTGCCTGATGCGGTCGGCCCTGCGATGAGAACCGCGCCGACCCGAACGTCACTCACAGCCAGGTCTCCCCAATGGCGTCACCTTCGAATTCCCTTGTCGCAACCCTGATCGCCAACCCGGCCCACCCGGCCGTCACCGACGAGATCGTGGCACGGGCTGCCCAGGCGCTTGGACAAGAGACGCAACAGGCCATTCTGGCAAGAGGGATCGCGGCGGATCTGGTGATATCCGGCGCGCAGGACGTCAAAGCCGTCGAAGCTGCATTGCGCCAAGCCCTGAACGATCAGCCCATCGACATCGTGGTGCAGCCGTACGCCCACCGACGCAAGCGCCTGTTCCTGGCGGACATGGATTCAACCATGATCGGCCAGGAATGCATCGACGAGCTTGCCGATTATGTGGGACTGAAGGCGGAAGTGTCCGAGATCACCGAGCGCGCCATGCGCGGCGAGATCGCCTTCGAGCCGGCTTTGCGCGAGCGCGTGGCTCTGTTGAAGAACCTGCCCGTCAACGTGGTCGACGAGATCATCGCAAAGCGCATCACCCTCACGCCTGGTGGAACGGCGCTCGTACGGACGATGCGGGCCAATGACGCCTATACCTGCCTCGTCTCCGGGGGCTTCACGCTGTTCACCGGCCCCATCGGGGCAACGATCGGATTCCATGAAGACCGTTCCAACCGCCTGATCCTGGAGGGCGAGAAGCTCGCGGGCCTTGTCGAAGAACCGATTCTCGGGCGGGAGGCGAAGCTTGCGACCTTGGTCGAATTGCGCGCCCGGTTCGGTTTGGCCCCGCACGAGACGATGGCGGTGGGCGACGGCGCCAACGATCTCGCCATGCTGGGAGAGGCAGGCCTCGGCGTGGCCTTCCGGGCAAAGCCGGCCGAGGGCTATAAGGCCGGCGAGATCGTGCAGGAATAAGCCAAGTCTATTCCGAGGCATCCCTGAAACAAGAAAGGCGGCCCTGGAGGCCGCCTTTCTGATCGTTGATTTCAGATAGCTTACTCGATGGACAAGGCCACGAAGCGCACCTCGCCTTGCGCATTGGCCACGAGCAGCAGTGCAGACTTGCGGTTTTGAGCCTTGAGATCGTCGATCTTCTTGGTCACATCGGCCGGGTTGGAGACCGGCTCCTGGTTGACCTCCACGATCACCTCGCCGGCCTGGATCCGCTTGTCGGAAGCGGCCGAGTTCGGGTCCACGCGGGTGATCACCACGCCTTTCAGGTCGTCCTTCAGGCTGAAGCGGCGGCGCAGCTCGTCCGTCATGCCGGACATGTTGAGGCCGAGGGCCTGACGGGTTGCCGTCGGTGGCTCGGTCGAGGGCTGCTGAAGGCTTGCCTGCTTCTCGGTATCCTCAAGACGGCCCAGGGTTACCTGCTTGGTCATCTCCTGACCTTTGCGGACGATCGTCACGTCCACCGCCTTGCCGACGGGCGAGGAGGCCACGATACGCGGCAGATCGCGGGAATCCTTCACCTCCCTGCCGTCGAAACGGACGATCACGTCACCCACCTCAAGACCGGCCGGCTTGGCCGGCCCCTTGTCGTCGATGCCGGCGACGAGGGCACCGCGCGCCGTGCCGAGATTCAGCGCCTCGGCGGTGGCATCATCCACGTTCTGGATGCGAACGCCGAGCCAGCCGCGGCGTGTCTCGCCGAACTGGCGCAACTGATCGATGATCGGTACCGCCGTGGAGGCGGGAACCGCGAAGCCGATGCCGACCGAGCCACCAGTGGGCGAAAGGATCGCCGTGTTGATACCGATGACCTCGCCATTCATGTTGAAGAGCGGACCACCGGAATTGCCCTTGTTGATGGAGGCATCGGTCTGAATGTAGTTGTCGTAAGGGCCGGATTCGATATTGCGCCCCCGGGCTGAGATGATGCCTGCCGTCACGGAACCGCCAAGGCCAAAGGGGTTGCCGATCGCCATCACCCAGTCGCCGGGACGGATGGAATCGGAATCACCGAACTTCACCGCCTTAAGGGGTTTGTCGGATTTCACTTTCAGGACCGCGAGATCGACCTTGGAATCCTTGCCGACGATCTCCGCCTTCAGGCGGGTGCCGTCGGGGAAGATCACGCTGATGTCATTGGCATCGCCGATCACGTGATTGTTCGTCACCACGATGCCGGACGGATCGATCACGAAGCCTGAGCCGAGCGAGTTCGAGCTGCGCGGACGCGAGGGGGCGTTCTCACCGCCAGGACCGCCATTCTGGCCACGACGATTGAAGAACTCCTCGAAGAGGTCCTCGAACGGCGTACCGGGCGGCAACTGTGGCAGGGTTCGATTGCGGGCCTCCACTGTGGTCGAGGCCGAGATGTTGACCACGGCGCCCGTGACCTCCTCGGCCAGATCAGCAAAGGATTCGGGGGCCGAGCGGGCATAGGCCGGCAGGGGCATTGCTGTCGCGACCATGGTCAGGGCCGCGAAGCAGGACACGGCAAGCCGGCGCAGGGGTCGCTGGGGCGGCACCGTCTTGGAAGGCGCCAACGCATTCGTGGCTGTGTTCATCGACAATCCTCTTTCGGAGTTTGTGACTATAGATTGGCGTTCGAACTCGTCATTCAAGCGGGTATTGCGGCGGAGGCTTGGCCTTACCTTATCCGAACTGACGCACGAGCCAGATCACCCCGAGCCCGAGCACGGCCGAAATGATGCCCACAATCCTCATTTGGTCGCTAGGGCTGTGGGCCGCCTCGTACATGGCCCTGCGCATCCCATCCGGGAAGGCTGCAAATAAAATGCCCTCGACCGCGAGAGCGAGGCCGAGGGCTGCAATCAAGTCCAACATCAGTCAGGCTTATTGGGCTGGAGCCGGCGGGGCCGGCGCAGGCGCCGGCTGAGCGGGGGTGGCTCCGCGACCGCGCTGACCCGTAGGATCGTTGAAATAGCGGAAGAAATCGGAATCCGGGCTCAGCACGAGGCGGGTGTCACTCGCCTTCAAACCTGTCTCATAAGCCTGCATGGACCGGTAGAAGGAGAAGAATTCCGGGTCCTGCCCGAATGCCTCGGCGAGGATGCGGTTGCGGTCCGCATCACCCTGGCCGCGCAGTTCTTCGGCCCGCTGATTGGCCTCAGCCCGGATGATCGTCGCCTCGCGTTCAGCCCTAGCCCGGATTGTCTGGGCCTGCTGCTGGCCATTGGCCCGGATGTCGGCAGCCTCACGCTCACGTTCCGTGCGCATGCGCTGATAAACCGCTTGGCTATTCGCCGCTGGCAGATCGACCCGGGTGAGACGCACGTCGATCATCTCGATGCCGAGGCTGCCCGCCTGCCGGTTCACGTCATCCTGAATGCGGTTCATCAGAACAGACCGCTCGGTGCGCACGATGGCATCGCGGGAAGCATTCGCCAGGACATTACGCATGGCCGAGTTGGTGAAGCTCTGCAGACGCTGGTTGGCCAGGGCGATGTTGCCGACCGCCTGATAGAAGCGCAGCGGATCGACGATCCGGTAGCGCGTGAAGGCATCGACCTCTAGGTTCTGCCTGTCAGCGGAGAGAACGGTCTGGACCGGCAGGTCGAGATCGAGCACTCGCTTCTCGAAGTAGGTGACGTTGTCGACCAGCGGCACCTTGAACTTCAAGCCCGGTTCCGAGATCGCGGATTGCACGGCACCGAAGCGCAGCACCAGGGCATACTGGGTCTGCTGCACGATGAAGATCGAGCTGTAGAGGACGATGGCGATCAGGCCCACCAGGATCAGGAGGCCTGTGCGAAGAGTCGAACCGTTCATCGCGTGGCTCCCTGCTGCGGGTTGGCGGCATTGCCTTGAGGCTGCAGCCGTTGCTGCATCTGGTTGAGCGGCAGGAAGGGCACCACACCCTGCCCGTTCTGGTCCACGATGATCTTGTCGACGCCGCCGTAAACGCGCTCCATCGTCTCGAGGAAGATGCGCTCGCGGCTGACCTCTGGAGCCTTGCGGTACTCCTCATAGACCTGACGGAAGCGGGCGGCCTGACCGGTGGCGTCGGCCACCGACTGCTCGCGATAGGCCTCGGCCTGCTGGACGGTGCGGGCGGCCTCGCCTCGGGCTTCGGGAACGACACGGCTGGCGAAGGCGCCGGCCTCGTTCTGCACACGCACCGCATCCTGCTGAGCGGCGTTGACGTCGAAGAAGGCCTGCTGGACTTCCGACGGCGGCCTGACCGCTTGGAGCTGGACCACGTTGATCAGCACACCGGCCCCGTAGGCATCCAGGGCTTCCTGCATGATCTCGCGCACTTCCTGGGCGACGCTCGCCTGCTCGGTGGTGAGGATGGCCTGGATGTTGCGGCGGCCGATAACCTCGCGCATGGCGCTCTCGGCCACCGACTTGATGGTGCCGTCAGGGTTCTGCAAGTTGAAGACGTAATCCTGAGGACGGGCCGGATTGATCTGCCACACGGCATCGAAATCGATGTCGACGATGTTCTCGTCCGCGGTGAGCATCAGGCTCTCTTCGATCACATCACGCGCGCGGCCCTGGCCTGTCGGCGTGGAGCGATATCCCACCTCAACCCGCTGCTGGGCGGTGACGTTGGGCTTCATCACACGGCCGATCGGGTAAGGCAGGTTGTAGCGCAGGCCCTCGCCGGAAGTGCGGGTATATTCCCCGAAGATCATGTTGATGCCGACCTCGTTGGGTCGCACCGTGTAGAAGCCGGTGAGCAGCCAAACGGCGATGACACCCAGGACCAGAACGATCAGACCCCGGCCTCCCATGGAGCCGCCGGGGATGAAGTTCTTCAGCCGGTCCTGGCTGCGGCGCAGGATATCTTCGAGATCCGGGGGATTGCCGTTCCCCTGCGGGCCGCCGGAACCCCATGGGCTCTTGCCGCCTCCCGATCCGCCGCGCTGCCCCCAGGGGCCGCCGCCGCCGCTTTGGTTACTCCAAGGCATAGGACGCCTTTCCTCACTTAACGATAAGACCGGCCGAGACGGCCGATAAGAAACTTGAGACGGTTGTGGGTGTTGTCTCTTCCGCCTGTCAAGCCTGCGAATTGGGGACTCCGAACCGCTTCGTCAACCTTGAAGCGGCTCAACGGCGTCTTTCGAGATCAATAAAGGTAAACGGATGCTCGTCATCCGGTCCTTTCGGATGGTCCTCGCGCTTGATCTCGCGAAACTGTGACCGGTCGAAGGACGGAAAGACCGCGTCGCCCTCAGGCGCCACATGGACCTCGGTCAGGAAGAGCGTCTGCACATGCGGCAGGGCCAGCGCATAGATCTCCGCCCCACCGGCCACGGAGATCGCATCGGCTCCCGCCTTGGCCGCCAGTTCCTCACCCTTGGCGACAGCCTCCTCCCAGGTGTGTACCACATGCACGCCCTCGGCGGAAAACCCCTCGTCGCGGGTCAGCACGATGGTTTCCCGTCCCGGCAGCGGTTTGCCGATCGATTGGAACGTCTTACGCCCCATGATCATCGGCTTGCCCATGGTAAGGCGGCGGAAGCGGCCCATGTCGGTTTTGATCCGCCAGAGCAGACGGTTGTCCTGTCCGATGACTCGGTTCTCGGCCATCGCGACCACCAGGATGAGGGGAATATTCATGGCTCCTCCGCCAGTCGTTGCAGGGCCTCGCCTGTCACGCGTTGCACCGTCCACTCGTCCATGGGCACCGCGCCGATGGAGCGGTAGACCTTGAGTGCGGGCTCGTTCCAGTCCAGCACCCACCATTCGAGGCGCGCCAGCCCCTCTGCCCTGCACCGGCGGGCGAGATGCCGCAGCAAAGCGCGGCCAATCCCTTTGGAGCGCAGTTCCGGTTTCACGAAGAGATCCTCGAGATAGATCCCATGGCGACCGCGAAAGGTGGAGAAATTATAGAACCACAGGGCAAAACCGGCAGGCTCGCCCTCCCACTCGGCGATATCCGCAAAGACGCGCGGGCTGGAGCCGAAGAGCGCCTTCGCGATGTCGACCTCGGTCGCATCGACCTCATGCGCCAGCCGCTCATACTCGGCGAGTTCGCGGATGAAGCGGAAGATGAGCGCAGCGTCGGACGCTGTGGCAGGTCGGATCGAAAGGGTCATGATGTCTTGTGACGGCTCCGGCTGGAACTGTCGAGCTTATTCCGTTTCACCCTCGGCTTGAACACGCCGCGGCGAGCCCCACTCCTCCAGGACGGCATTCATGTCGTCCAGCACGAAGAACCGGGCGCTCTCCTGATCGTAGCCATCGTCCAGGAGGCTGTCGTAGTCCGTGAGCCTGTGGCGGATATAGGCGGTGAGGGACAGCCAGGAGGCTGCCTCAGGCGAGGCACCGTGCAGGCCTCGGCTGCCGAGCGCATGGTCGGTCACGGCCTCGAACTCGTGCCGCGGAATGCGCGGAGCGAGGATGCGGACGGCGCTTTCGATGGCTTCGCGCCGGTTCATGCCGGTCAGACCGCAACGGGAGCCTTGATGGCCGGGTGCGGGTCATAATCCTCAATGGCGATGTCGTCGTAGGTGAAGTCGAACAGTGATCGCACGGACGGGTTGAGCCGCAGCTTCGGCAATGACCTCGGCTCGCGGGAGAGTTGCAGGC
>JAJFBI010000204.1 GCA_020697385.1 Microvirga sp.
TCGTTCATCACGCCGTTTGACCGAGGAGATATCACGCGCCTCATCCAATCAATGGACGACGCTATTGATCAGATGCAGAAGACCGCGAAATCCATCCTGCTGTTCAACGTGACGCAATTTGAGCCGGAGATGGTGCAGATGGCGGAGTGCATCGTTCGCGCTGCTCACCTGATGCGAGAGGCCATTCCGCTCCTGAATTCGATCAACAAGAACGTGGGCGAACTGAACCGCCTGACCGAACAGATCGTTCACGTGGAAAGCGAGGCTGACGACATCTACGACACGGCGCGCAAGCGGTTGTTCGAGGAAAGAGCCAGAACCTCGCCCGTGGATTTCTGGGTAGCGATGGAAATCCTCGATCATCTGGAGAAGGTTACGGACAGCCTTGACGATGTGGCAAACGAAATCCACAGCATCGTCACCGAGCACGTCTGAGACTTCCGGTGGATGCTGTTTCGGTTACCCTGCCTCTGCTCATTGGCCTCATAGCGATCGCACTGCTGTTCGATTTTCTGAACGGGCTGCACGATGCCGCGAATTCCATAGCAACGATCGTTTCCACCCGCGTCCTGAGCCCTCAATATGCGGTGTTCTGGGCTGCCTTCTTCAACTTTATTGCGTTTCTGTTCTTCGGGCTGCACGTCGCCGAGACCATCGGCAAGGGGATCGTCGAGGCGAACGTCATCGATCCCTTCGTGGTGTTCGGTGCACTGGTAGGAGCGATCACCTGGAACGTGATCACGTGGATCGGCGGTATCCCGTCGAGTAGCTCGCACGCACTTGTTGGTGGGCTCGTGGGTGCTGGCGTTACCAAGGCGGGAGGTGTTTCCATCGTCTGGCAGGGGGTGCTCAAGACTGCCTCCGGGATCGTGCTTTCACCAGCGGTCGGCTTTGCCCTTGCCGTCGTGCTTGTGGTTATGCTCACTTGGCGTTCGCACGGACCTCCCCGTATTTGGTGGACCGCCACTTTCGCTCTTTCCAGTTTATCTCGGCTGCCCTGTACTCGATGGGGCACGGCGCGAATGATGCCCAGAAGACGATGGGCATCATCGCGGTCCTACTTTTTTCCCAGGGCTATCTCGGGAGCGAGTTCTACGTTCCGTTCTGGGTGATCCTCAGCGCCCAAACCGCAATGGGTCTCGGCACCCTGTTCGGCGGGTGGCGCATCGTGAAGACAATGGGTTCTAAGATCACCCGCCTCACTCCGATGCAAGGCTTCTGCGCTGAAACTGGCGGCGCGATAACGCTGTTCTTGGCGACGAACTTAGGCGTTCCAGTCTCGACCACTCACACGATTACGGGCGCAATCATTGGAGTAGGGGCGGCCCGACGCGTTTCTGCCGTTCGCTGGGGTATCGCTCGGGGCATTCTCGTGGCTTGGGTGATTACGATTCCCGCGTCTGCTCTCGTCGCCGCGCTCTTCTACAAGCTCTCGTCGTCCCTCGCAGGCTAGGTTCACGTGGAGCGTTGACAAGCGTTCCGTCCGTGCCAGTCAGCCTCGACCGCGGTCGCGCGCTCGAGACTGGTGGTTCGGGAGCGCGTTGAGGGCTGCTACACCTGACTCACTGCGGTTTGCGGCATGCGGTTGGTTCGTTTGTGTCCGCTCCTATTCTTCCGTAGCATCTGGAGTTCCACATCGGACGGCGCCGTTAGATTGGTAAGGGATAACTGCCGATGCTTCGCCTTCTCCAGATCTCAGACACCCATCTCAGTCCGCGCAAGCGTCACTTCGAGCCGAACTGGGCGCCTCTGCAGGCTTGGATTGAGGCTGAGAAACCCAGCCTTATCCTACACGGCGGCGACGTTACCGTGGACGGTGCCGGTGATGAGGGCGATTTCCGGTTTTGTGCAGAGCTCTTTTCGAAGCTTCCCGTGCCGGTACTCGCCGTGCCAGGCAATCACGACGTAGGTGAGCCCCGGCACCCCTATCAGCCGGTTAATCCCGATCGGCTGGCTCGCTGGCGGCGGCATCTTGGTCCCGACTACTGGTCCCGAGACATCGAGCAGTGGCGGCTCATTGGGCTGAACTCGCAGCTCCTCGGCAGCGGAGAGGCGGAGGAGAACAAACAGTTCGCTTGGCTTAACAGCACTATGTCCGATGCACGCGGGCGGCGCATCGCCTGGTTCCTGCATATGCCGCTCTTCCTCGATCATCCTGGCGAAGGCGACATGGGCTATTGGACGGTGAAGCCCGAGCCGCGCCTGCCGCTGCTTGAGTTGATCTCCGGGTACAACGTCGCGCTCGTTGCAAGCGGTCATGTGCACCGGTCCCGCGATTGTCACCGGGATAGCACCCGTTATGTCTGGGCGCCTTCATCGGGGTTCGTCTGCGGGCCGGCGACTCAGCCGCCGATGTCGGGCGAGAGCCGGCTCGGCGCCGTCATCTACCGCTTCGACGGAAACGAGGTGGAGGTCGAGATAAAAAACGTCGACGGGCTGATGGCGTACCGCATCGACGACGTCATCCACGAGGTCTATCCGCCTCGCGAGGCGGCCTGAGATCCGGGCGGGTGGGAAACTGTGGCGTCCGTTGAGCTCAAATCGATCGGGAAGTCATTCGGCTCAACGCCCGTGCTTGGCGGAATTGATTTGGCCGTTGCTGACGGCGAGTTCATGACTCTCGTGGGTCCGTCGGGCTGCGGAAAAACGACGCTTATCCGCATCATCGCTGGCATCGAGAGCCAGGACGCCGGCGCGGTGCTGATTGGTGGATCGTCGATCGATCACCTGCGGCCGCACGAGAGGCGCGTCGCCATGGTGTTCCAGAGCTACGCGCTGTATCCGCACATGTCAGTGCGGGGCAACCTTTCTCTGCCGCTTGTGATGTCCCGCCTTCGCCTGCATGAGCGTGTGCCTTTGATCCGGCTCCTGTCCAGCCGGCGGCGCGAGACCATGCACAGCATAGAAGGCGAGGTCGAGGCCGTGGCTCAGCAGCTGCAGCTGGGGGCACTCCTGGACCGCCGACCCGCCCAGCTCTCCGGCGGTCAGCGTCAGCGCGTCGCGCTCGGGCGCGCCATGGTCCGGCATCCCGACGTTTTCCTCATGGACGAGCCGCTATCGAATCTGGACGCTAAGCTGCGCGTCCACATGCGCACCGAGCTCGCCGAGCTCCACCAGCGTCTCGGCGCGACATTCATCTATGTGACGCACGACCAGGTCGAGGCAATGACGATGTCGGACCGAGTCGCCATGATGGATGCAGGTCACATCCTTCAGCTCGGCACGCCCACCGAACTTTACGGCAGGCCTGCCAATGTGAAGGTGGCGCAGTTCATCGGCAGCCCGACCATCAACCTTCTTCCCGGCTCGGTAGGGTCGAACGACGCAGTCGAGCTTCTGGGACGTCGCCTGCAGCTCGCGGTGGACCTGCCGGCGGGCTCGCCCTTGACCATTGGCCTTCGTCCGGAAGCCCTCACAGCGGTCCCCGCCAATACCGCTCCGGCCGATGCCGGATCGCTTCCCGCGCGCCTGCGCCGACGCGAAAATCTCGGCGCCGAGCACATCCTTCATTTCGACCTGCCTGGGGCAGCACTGCCGCCGGTAGTCGCCCGCGCGCCGCCGGAGCTGCAGCTGCCGGCAGATGGCCATGTGGCGCTCACCTTCGATCCTTTGGCCTGCCACCTCTTCGACCCTTCCGGCGCACGCGTCGAGGCACGCAGGGCCGAAGGCAGCCGCGACCCGGTCGTTGTGCCGTTCAGGTCCTGAACATGGCCGCGGAGCTCTCACGCCCTCGTCGCTCGCGGCAGCATTGGATCGAGCGCCTGACCGGCACGGGCTTCGCGCTGCCCGCGTTCGCCCTGCTGATTATGGTCAACCTACTGCCGCTGATCGCCGTACTCTATCTCAGCCTCACCGATTACGAGTTCGGCGCACTCGAGGCTAAGTTCGTGGGACTCGCCAACCTGAATAAGGCGCTTTCGGACCCCATCATCCGCCGCTCGCTTTCGAACACGCTGCTCTATGTCGCGATCGTGCTTCCGGGGTCCGTACTGCTCGCGCTCGCCGTCGCCGTCCTGGTGCACGGGCGCAGGCGCACGCGCGGCTTCTATGAGGTGGCCTATTTCCTCCCCGTCACATCAACCCTAATCGCCATGGCAACGGTGTGGCAGTTCCTGCTCCACCCGCGGCTGGGGCCTGTGAATGCGGCGCTACGCTGGTTCGGCTTGGCCGAGGTTCCCTTCCTAAGCGATCCCGCCTGGGCCCTGCCAACCTTGGCGGTTATCGGCATTTGGCAACTCCTCGGCTTCAATATGGTTCTGTTCCTCGCCGGACTCTCCGCGATTCCGAAGGACCTCTACGAGGCGGCCGAGATCGACGGGGTCGCGACGGGCATCGACCGATTCCTGACTATCACCTGGCCGCTGCTCGGCCCTACGACCATGTTCGTCATCGTCACAACTTCCATCACCGCTTTTAAGGTGTTCGACACCGTCGCGGTCATGACGCGCGGCGGCCCGATGGGCTCGTCCGAGGTGCTGCTCTACAACATCTATCTCGAGGGTTTCCAATATTTCCACACCGGCTACGCAGCTGCGCTGACCGTCATCTTCCTATTTTTTATTCTGGCATTCTCGGTGGCCCAGACCTTCGCCCTCGAACGACGGGTGCATTACTGATGGGCGCCGCGGCTCTGGCCGAACCGATTCCCTTGCGCGCCACCGCGGCGCAGACCCGGATCCGCCGCCTCCTGTCGCTCCTCGCCACCCACGCCGTGCTCATGGCCGGCGCGGTGTTCATGCTGCTGCCCTTCGTCTGGATGCTCATGACCTCGCTTAAGTCGCCAGGCGAGATCTTCAGCGCGGATTTCACGCTGTGGCCGCGCCGCTTCAGCGCTGTCGAGAACTACGACCGCGCACTCACCACCGCGCCGCTGCTGCGCTTCGCCCTTAATGGCTTCATCATCTGCTTCGGCATCCTCGTCGTTCAACTCCTCGTCGCCATCCCCGCGGCCTATGCGCTCGCGAAGTTGAAGTTCCCTGGCCGGAACCCGCTCTTCGTCCTCGTACTTCTCGGCCTATGCATCCCGGTGCAGGTGCCGGCGCTGCCCCTCTACATCGCCCTCGCCAGCCTTGGTCTCTTGAATACCTACTTCGCAATCATGTTTCCTTTCTTCCTGTCGGTTTTTGCAATTTTTCTATTCCGGCAGTTTTTTAAGAGTTTTCCGGATGACATAATCAATGCTGCTCGCCTGGATGGCATGAGCGAGTTCGAAATCGTCTGGCGCATCGTGGTGCCCAGTGCCTGGCCGGCCATCGCCGCCTTCTCAGTGTTCTCCGCCGTCGCGCACTGGAACGACCTTTACTGGCCGCTGATCGTAGTGTCCGATACGAGGCTTGCGCCGCCGCCGCTCGGCATGATGTTCTTCGCTGACGCCGAGACGGGATCGAACTACGGGGCGCTGACGGCTGCCGCCACCGTTCTCACCGCCCCGCTCGTGATAGCCTTCCTCGTTGCCCGCAGGCGCTTTATCGAGGGTATTACGATGACTGGAGTTAAGTGAGCTGGCGGGCAAGCCGCCGGGAACAGAGGGAGGAGACATGACCATGAGACTGACACGGAGATCCTTCGGAGCGGCCACCTTCGCGCTGCTCGGACTTGCGCCGGCCCAGGCGCAGCAGGTCACGCTGGACGTACTCTATGCCTTTCCGGCGTTCGCCAAGTTCCACGAGCCCATTGCCGCCGAGTTCATGAAGCGGCAGCCCAACATCAAGATCCAGTTCCGGGCACCGGCCGCGAGCTACGACGAGGGCCACCAGACGATGCTGCGGCAAGCAGTCACGAACCAGCTGCCGGACGTCTACTACTCCGGCTATCACCTCCTCGCTGAGCTCGTGCGCACTCTTGTCAAGCGCGGGCAGGTGGTCGATCTAGAACCCATGCTCGCCGCGGAGCCGGCCGACTGGCGCACTGCGAATTATTCCGACGCCATTCTCTCCCTCGGCCGCGTCGATGGAAAGCTCTACGGGATGGCGTTCAACGCCTCCTCGCCAATGATGTACTTCAACACGGAGCTCGTGAAGAAGGCCGGTGGCGATCCGG
>JAJFBI010000205.1 GCA_020697385.1 Microvirga sp.
TGGTGCCCCATGCCGCGCGGATCTACACTGCAAGCTTCCCGAGCGGCCATGCCATGATGTCGGCCATCACCTATCTGACGCTCGGCGCCCTGCTCGCCCGGGTGGAAAGGAGCCGTCGCGCCAGCGCCTTCTTCATGGGGCTTGCCATCATCATGACCCTGCTGGTCGGCGTGAGCCGCGTCTATCTCGGCGTCCACTGGCCGAGCGACGTGGTGGCCGGCTGGTCGGTGGGCGCGGCCTGGGCGGCCCTGTGCTGGTTCGTAGCCCTCCAGCTGCAGCGCCGCGGACAGGTGGAAAAGCCGGGCGAAACCTCGCGCTCGTCCGACGACAAGCCGGAATGACGGACGCGGCCGGCAAACCCGTCCGCAAGCCGCCGCGCAAGGTATCGGAGGCTTACCTGCAGCGGGCCGCCATGTCTTATCTCGAACGCTATGCCTCCTCGGCCGAGAACCTGCGCCGGGTGCTGCGGCGCAAGGTCGACAAGCGTTGCCGCCTGCGCGGCGAGGATCCCGCCGAGTTCCACGACATGATCGACGATGTGGTGGCGAAGAGTCTGAAAATCGGCCTCATCGACGACACCCGCTATGCGGAGGCCCGTGTCGCCACCCTGCGGCGTCGGGGCGGGTCGGCACGGGCGATCCAGGCGAAGCTCTCCGCCAAGGGCGTCGATCGCAGCACCATCGCGGCGGCTCTGGAGGGAGAAGAGGGTGACGAGGAGCAGGCGGCCCGCGCCTTTGCGCGCCGCCGCAAGTTGGGACCCTTCCGCCCCGGCGAGCGGGCACCCTATCGCGACAAGGACCTGGCCGCCATGGCCCGCGCCGGCTTCCGCTTCGACGTGGCAAGGAGCATCGTCGAAGGCGAGCGGGACGAGGATGAGGCTTAGACCTCCCGCACGAACATGATCGTCGGCTTGTCCTTGTAGGTGGTACGGGCGAACGCCCGGTAGCCGCATTTCTCCGCCACGCGGATGGAGGGTCCGTTTTCGGGCGCGATGATGCAGGCCGTGGGCCGGGAGCCGAAATGCCCATCGCCCCACGCGATGGCGGCCCGCGCGGCTTCCGTCGCATAGCCCTGTCCGTGAGCATCGGGCGCGATCGCCCAGCCGATCTCCGGCATGCCGTCGAGGGACGGCTCGATCTCGCGCCGGAAATCCGCGAACCCCACCTCGCCGATGAAGCGCCCGGATCCCTTCTCGACGATCACCCAGTAGCCGAAGCCGAGGGACGCCCAATGGCCGATATTGCGCAGCAGCCGTCCCCACACCTCCTCACGGGTCGAAGGCCTGCCGCCGATGAAACGGGTTACCGCCGGATCGGTCCAGAGAGCCATGTAATCGGCAAAGTCATCGGGCCGGTGCCCGCGTAAGGCGAGGCGGCCGGTTTCGATGGAAGGGACAAGGTCAGGCGAAAGACGGGACATCAGGCAAATCCGGTCATGGGAAAAAACCTCGTGGGTCGGACGGGCTCTATAGCAGCCCCGCGCCGGCATTCACCGCAAGGGCCAGGATCGTGGTGTTGAACAGGAACGACAGGATCGTGTGCGCGAGCGCCAGCCGGCGCATCCGCCGTGAGATGATTGCCACGTCCGAGGTCTGCGCGGCCGCGCCCAGGTTGAACGAGAAATAGAGAAAGTCCCAGTAGTCGGGCCGGTTCTCATGCGGAAAGGACAGACCCCGGCGTTCGCCGCCATCGCCATAATATTCGTGCGCGTAATGAAGGGCGTAGATGGTGTGCACGAAGAACCAGGAACACAGGATGGTGGCGGCCGCGATCCCAAGGCGGAAGGCCCGCTCACCGGACGGGCCGCCCTGGATGCCCGTGAGCTCCACGGCGATGGCGGCCAGACTCGCGAGGGAGGCCGCGAGCGTCAGGACCAGGACGACAAGGGCGCTCTCGTCCTCTTCGGCCGCCCGTTCCTGCATCTTTGCCGTGGAGGAGCCCAGAGCCATGATCGCCGCGAGCGTGAGGTAGACCATGACGCCGAGGTCCCAGGCGGCGAGCAGGCGTGAATTCACGGTCCAGGACGTCGGCAGAGCGGCAAAGACGAGGCAGGACACGAGGGCAGAGCCGAGAAGCCGCGGATGCAGGCGAGCCTTGAGATGCAACATGGCACAACACTTCCCGCTAATGGCATGCGGCCTCTGGAGCCTGCCGCCTCCTGTCCTAGATCACCACCCTCACCGCAAAAGGAGATCAGGATGAACCGCAAGGCAAGAGCCGTCTGGCAGGGTACGGGCAAGGAGGGCACCGGCCATCTCACCTCGGATTCCGGCGTTCTGTCCTCGACGCCTTACTCTTTCAAAACTCGCTTCGAAAACGAGAAGGGCACGAACCCCGAGGAGTTGATCGCCGCCGCCCACGCGGGCTGCTTTACTATGGCGCTCGCCTTCCAGCTTCAGGGCGCAGGCTTCACGCCGAACGAGCTCGCCACGGAAGCGGTCGTGTCCCTTGAACAGGAAGGCAGCGGCTTTGCGATCAAGAAATCGGCCCTGACGCTCAACGCCAATGTGCCGGGCATCGACCGGGCCAAGTTCGAGGAGCTGGCGCGTGCCGCCGAGAAGAACTGCCCGGTGTCGAAGGTGCTCAACGCCGAGATCACGATGGATTTCACGCTGGCGTAGGCGTCTACCCTATTCCTCTGTCGTCATGGCCGGGCTTGTCCCGGCCATCCACGTTTTAGAAGCAGGCGTTAGAAGACGTGGATGCCCGGCACGAGGCCGGGCATGACGGTAAGCGGGCCGGATTACGACCCGGCCTTCTTGTAGGCATCGACGATGGTCTGCCCATCAGAACCGGCCTTTTTCAGCCAATCGGCCGTCAGCTGCTCGCCGACCTTCAGGAGGCCCGTCTTCAGCTCGGGGCCGGGAGGCTGCACCTTCATGCCGTTCTTGGCCAGCTGCTCAAGATACCACTTGGTCTTTTCCTGAGCGGTCTGCCAGCCGCGCGTCTCGGCCGTCTTGGCAGCCTTCAGGATGGCCTCCTGGGTCGGCTTGTCGAGGGCATCGAAAGCCGCCTTGTTGACGAAGGTCATGTTCTTCGGGATCCAGGCCTGCGTATCGTAGAAGTGGGAGAGCGACTCCCACACCTTAGCATCGTAGCCGGTGGCGCCGGAGGTCATGAAAGTGGTCACGACGCCGGTAGCGAGCGCCTGCGGCAGCTCGGCGGCCTGCACGGTCACGGGCTGCGCGCCGACGATCTCGGCGATGCGGGAGGTGCCCACGTTGTAGGCCCGCCACTTCACGCCCTTCAAGTCCTCGACCTTGTTGATCTCCTGCTTGGCGAAGATGCCCTGAGGTGGCCACGGCACCGCGAAGAGCAGCATCAGACCCTGGCTGGCGAGCTTCTTCTCGATGGCGGGACGCTGCACGTCCCACAGCTTCTTCGACTGGTCGAAGGAGGTGGCCAGGAAGGGCACCACGTCGAGGCCGTAGAGCGGATCCTCGTTCTCGTGCAGGGACATCAACACCTCGCCGGCCTGGGCCTGGCCGGTCTGCACCGCGCGCTTGATCTCCGGCGCCTTGAAGAGCGAAGCATTGGCATGGACGGTGATCTGCAGCTTTCCCCCGGTCGCGTCGGAAACATCCTTCGAGAAGGTGTTCAGGTTCTCGGTGTGGAAATTGTCGGACGGATAGGCGGCCGGCAGATTCCATTTGGTCTGCGCCTGCGCGGGCAGGCTGAGCAGCAGGGCACCTGCAAGGCCCAGTCCCAGTCGTGTCATATGCTTCATCTGATCCGTCTCCCTCTGGTTATGGTGGATCCTATTCCGGAAAGGCGAGCCGGGGCAGCCACAGCGCGATGTCCGGAAAAGCCGTGATGATGGCGACCGCCGCCACGAGCAGGAAAAAGAAGGGCAGCGCCGCCCGTGCGACGGTGAAGCTGTCCCGCCCGCTCATGTTCTGCAGCACGAAGAGGTTGAACCCGACCGGCGGCGTGATCTGCGCCATCTCGACCAGGATGATGAGGAAGACGCCGAACCAGATCAGGTCGAAGCCGGCCTGCTTGATCATGGGCAGCACCACCACGGTGGTGAGCACAATCATTGAGATGCCGTCGATAAGGCAGCCGAGCAGGATGTACATGACCGTGAGCGCCGCGATCAGCACGTAGGGGGACAGTTGCAGCGACTCGACCCAGGCGGCCAGCGCCGCGGGAATGCCCGTATAGGCCATCGCGGCCGTGGTGAAGGCCGCGCCCGCCAGGATCAGCATGATCGTGACCGTCAGGCGTGTGGCGCTCAACAGGCTGTCCCGGAACGTCGTCCAGGTGAGCGTACCCGACCACCATGCGAGGATCAGAGCACCCGTGACGCCCCAGGCGGCGCATTCGGTGGCCGTCGCCAGGCCGAAGATGAGCGCGGAGAAGATAAAGGCGATCAGCAGCAGAACCGGCAGGAGCTTCGCCGAGCGCCGCAGCTTGTAGCCGAGGCTGGTGCGGGGCTCGGGCGGCGGCGACTTCTTCGGATTCGCTAGCGACCAGAGGCCGATATAGCCGGAATAGAGCGCCATGACGAGGAGGCCCGGCAGGAAGCCCGCGAGGAAGACCTGGATCACCGAGACATTCGCCGCGATGGCATAGACCACCATGGGAATGGATGGCGGAATGAGGAGCCCGAGAGTGCCGGAGCCGGCGAGGCTGCCGAGGCTCATCATGTCGTCGTAGCCGCGCTTCTTCAGTTCCGGCAGCGCGATCTTGCCGATGGTCGCGCAGGTGGCAGCGGACGAGCCGGACACCGCCGCGAACACGCCGCAGCCCACCACGTTCACGTGCAGCAGGCGACCGGGCAGCCAGTTGAGCCAGGGCGCGAGCCCCAGGAACATCTGCTCGGAGAGGCGTGTTCGAAAGAGGATCTCGCCCATCCAGATGAAGAGCGGCAGCGCCGCGAGCGACCAGGAGGCGGAACTCGACCAGACCGTGGTGGCAAGCACCGGCCCGATGGGCACGGACGTGACCATCAAAATGGCCGCAAAACCCACGATGAGCAGCGCAATGCCGATCCAGATGCCGAAGGCCAGGAGGCCGATGAGCAAGCCTAAGAGAATGACGGCGGTGGTGACGAGGCCGAGATCTGGGAACATCGTTTAAAGCCCGCTCTCGGCTGCACGGTTGACGATCTCTTCGGGCGTTTCCGCCGGCGGCTTCTCGTAGCGCGGTGCGCGCCCTTTCAGCACATGAACAAGTTCGTCGACGAACGCGATGGCGAGGATCGTCAGGCCGATCGAGTAGCCGAGCTGGGGAAACCAGAGCGGCACCGCGACGGCTCCTTGAGACATGTCGTTGAAGCGCCAGCTGTCATACGTCATGTGCACGGCATACCAGGCGAAGAAGCCGATCACCAAGGTGCCGATGCCAAGGCACGCAATCTCGACGCTGCGTCGCACGCCGGTGGGAAGTCGATCGAGCACCAGCCCGATCCGGATCAGTTCGCCGGATCTGAAGGTATGGGCCAATCCGAGGAATGCCATCGCGGCCATGGACCAAGCGGCATAATCGTCACCAGCCGAGATATTGATTCCGAACTCGCGCCCGAGCGAAAGGGTCATCATCAGCAGGAAAATCGCGATCAGGAATACGCCTGCCAGATATCCGGCGAAGAGATAGAGACCGTCGAGCAGGGTTCTGATCATGCGAAGGTGTCTCTCCCGGTCGTTATGCGCGGGCTGAGCTTATCGTCACGGTGGACAAGGGCAAGGGCTTCGAGAGGATTGAATGCACAAGCTTGCGCCGATTCTGCATCGGTCTTCGGCAGAAGAGCCTCTGCCGTGGCCGTCATCCCGGACGAAGCGTGAGCGCAGATCCGGGATCGGGTGCAGGATAGAGCGCCCCCTCTCCCTAAGCGGAGGGTGGGGGTGAGGGGTTACAGGCTTATCCGGACAGGACACCCACCCTTCACCCGCGCTTGAAAGCGCGAGCTCTCCCATCGGGAGAGGTGAACAGGTGATACTCTCATCATACAATCCCGAACCGCCAGCGGCATCCGGGACAAGCTTAGAAAGCGGTGTTCCATGCGACCTCTCGCCCTCTCCATGGGCCCTCG
>JAJFBI010000206.1 GCA_020697385.1 Microvirga sp.
AAGAGTTAAGAGTTAGGCCAAGCACTCTGGCGCATAGGGGCCGTTGCTTGGTCTCGAGGAATCGCACCGGCGCTTCTGGGGGAGCTGCCGAATTTTTTCTGTTCGATGCTCTAGGTGCCCAGGCGCCTCAAAGCGGCTTTGTTGAGAAGAACGATTGAGCGATGGGTGGGAAGGCCGATAAGACCCTCGCGCTCCAGGTGGGTCAAGGAGCGTGAAACCGTTTCGATGGTCAAACCGAGGTGATCGGCCATATCGAGGCGGGACATCGGAAGATCGACCTGGTTGCCTCCGGAAATCCGATCTGACATGACAAGCAGGAACGTTGCCACCTTCTCAACAGCGTTCTTGCGCCCAAGAAGCAGCATGTGGTTTTGCGCCTGCTCCAGGGAGCGCATCATTGCCGTGACGACCTGACGCGAAAACTCCCCACCGTCCAAGGTGACAAGATTGCAGCGGCGATAAACGATGAACGTGGTGTCCGCCAACGCTTCGGCCGTGAAGCGATGGTCCTCGCCCGTTTCCATTCCGAAGATGTCCCCCGGAAGGTGGAATGCGTCGATCTGCCGACGACCATCGCTCAACAGCCTGAAGGTCCGAACGGCGCCTGACACCACCTTGTAGACAAAGGCCGCTCGATCGCCTTCCGCAAAGATCTCCGCGTCCTTGGCGACCATGCGCGTGGTCCCCAGCGCAGTGTCGGGAGAAGTGCGCGGCAGGGGAATATGGCGCAGGAGCGTAGCAGGAGTGGGCTGGGAGATGCTGGAAGCGTGGACGGTTTGCATGGAACTCTCGTCTTCTTCTGTGTCTGACGTGAGTTCAGAGGTACCCTGAGGACCGGAGCGGCGAAATTCAGATGCTTCCCCTAAGGGATATTACTGAGGTGAACCTGCAGGATATCAGGCGGTAGGGGAGAGGGCCCCAAGGATGCTGTCGACCAGGGTGCTGTCCTCAAGCGGCTTTTCCAGGACCTGCCGAAAGCCGGAATGAACCGCTCGCCTGCACATATCCTTGGTGGCCCTGGCCGTAATCAATATGGCCGGAAGCTTGACGGCACGCCGTCGGAGTTGCTCCATCAACTCGACCCCGTTCATCTCCGGCATGTAGTAATCGACGACGAGGCAGCCGGTCGCAGGAAGATCCGCATCCGCAAGGAGCTGGTCGCCGCTCTCATAAAGGCGCACGTCCAGGCCCTCCATTTCGAGGGCGAACTTCAACGATTGTCGGACCGCTGCGTCATCGTCTACGACGATGACCGGCCCTGATGTCACCGGCATGGTACGATCCTGCACAATCCCTGGCTGGAGAACCTTAGATCTATCCCATCCATGGAATTCAGGACTTGATATGCCTCAACTTGCAGCCTCTCTCCTATTCAGGAACTTCCCTTAAGGACCGGCGAGGGTGCGGGGGGCGATCAACAGGGCCATGCGGACGAGTTCCGATAGGCTTGAGGCCTGCATCTTGCTCATGACGTTCGCGCGATAGATTTCAACCGTGCGCGGGCTGATGCCAAGATCGTAGGCAATGACCTTATTGGCTTTGCCGGAGACAAGTCCCTCCAGCACCTGGGCCTCGCGCTCGGAAAGGGATTGCGCCCGTGCCTCAATCTCGGCGGCCTGCGAGTCCTGGTGGGCATTCTGCTCCTGGCGCTTCAGAGCAGCCCGAACGGCGGCGAGAAAGAGATCGTCATCGAAAGGCTTCTCGATAAAATCGAGTGCGCCATGCTTCATAGCCTCGACCGCCATAGGAACATCCGCGTGGCCGGTCATGACGATGACCGGAAGCCTGAAACCATCTGCCTTCAGGCGTCGCAGAAACTCGATGCCGTCGATGCCCGGCATGCGCACATCCGTGATGATGCATCCAGCCGATGCATCCTTCACATTCTGCAGGAAGGACGAGGCCGATTCGTGAAGGCGCACTGGCAGTCCATCCGAGGCGAGCAGGAAGGAGAGCGATTGGCGCACCGCCTGATCATCGTCCACCACATGCACAACGGCTTCACTCGGCATTTGCCAACTCCTCCTGACTGATAGATCGCAGGGTAAACCTGAAACTTGTGCCAAGGTTCGGCTTCGATTCAACCCAGATCTTGCCGCCATGCGACTCGACGATCGTCCGGCAGATCGAAAGGCCGACTCCCATTCCGTGCTTCTTGGTCGTAATGAACGGCTGAAAAAGCTGATCTACGATTTCAGGTGCGATACCGGTGCCCGTGTCCGAGACACTGATTTCAATCAGGTGGTCATCCGGGAGCAATCTGGTGGCCACAACAAGTACACGCTGCGGCGCATCCTGCATGGCCTCGATGGCATTGCGAATGAGGTTCAGCAAGACCTGCTGCACCTGAATGCGATCCGCCAGCACAAGGGAGGCATCGGAATCGAGGCTGAAGGTGACGCGTACGCCCTTCTCTTTCGCGCCGACCAAGGCAAGTGCGCTTGCCTCCTCGACAAGCTTAGGCAGGTTCTCGATGTGGCGCTCGCTTTCGCCTCGGGTCACGAACTCACGCAGATGACGGATGACTTGGCCTGCGCGAAGGGCTTGGTCGGCCGCCTCGTTGACCGCGTTCTGCAGCATGGGCACTTCGTCGCCCTCCATGCGCTGAAGAATGCGGCGGCATCCCTTGAGGTAGTTGGCGATAGCCGTGAGGGGCTGATTGATTTCGTGCGCCAAAGTCGAAGCCATCTCGCCAAGAGCCGTGAAACGAGACATGTGAACGAGTTCGGATTGCAGTTCCTGCAGACGGGCTTCCGTTCTCTGGCGCTCCGTCAGGTCACGGATGAAGCCGGTAAAGTATCTCTGGCCGCCGGACCGCATTTCGCCGACCGCAAGCTCCATGGGAAACGTGGAGCCGTCCTTGCGCTGTCCGACCACTACGCGTCCGATGCCGATGATCTTGCGCTCACCGGTCGTGAGATAGCGGCTCATATAAGTGTCATGCTGGTCCCGGTAGGGGTTCGGCATGAGGAGCTTGATGTTCTCGCCAATCACCTCCTGCGCCGTAAAGTCGAACAGGCGTTCAGCTGCCGCGCTGAAGAACTGAATCCTCGCCTGCTCATCGATGACGATCATAGCGTCCGGCACAGTCTCCAGGATCGAGCGGAGATGCGCTTCGCGGGTTTTCAGGGCTTCTTCGGCCGCAACGCGTTCGGTGATGTCGCGCGTCACCTTGGCGTAGCCCAGCAACTGCCCCGCTGCGTCTTTCAACGGGGTCAGGCTGACATGTGCCAGGAAAGTGGTGCCATCCTGGCGAATCCGGATGCCCTGTTCCTCGAAGCGGCCGGTCTCATGGGCGAGTTCGAGTGCGCGGACAGCTTTGCCGCTGGCCAGGTCCTCAGGCGTATGGAAAACTGAGAAATGCCGGCCCAGGATCTCGTCTTTGCGCCAGGCCGTAATATGCTCGGCTCCGGTGTTCCAGGTGCTGATATGCCCCTGCGGGTCGAGCATGCAGATCGCGTAATCTGCCACTGCATCTACGAGGCGCTCGAAAGTCGTGTCAGAGCATGGCGAGATGGCAGGGGGAATGGGCGCGGTCGTCAAACAAAAATCTCCCGTCCGGGAAACAGGCTCCGGAGCATTGGGTGCAGGTATACCCTTTGGAAAGCGTTGTTGCCACCCTGGCTCTTATCACAGGAGCGGGTTGCCTCCTATCGGAAGGCATGTCGCAGAAGAGGTGGCTATGAGAAAGAGCCGGCTGTGAAGGCCCCGAGCAATGCACCGCTGAGCAGGAAGCCGTCGTGGATGCCAAGCAGGAGGCGGGAAGGCCCGCCATCCTTGTGAATCCATAGGGTGGTGCCGAGGGTTACGAGCGACCAACCGATCCCGATCAGGGCAACCGAGAGAGAGAGGCCAGTCGCGTCTTGAAATAAACCGAAGATCAGGCTGCCTGCGATCAGCAGAAGGCTTCCCAGGGAAACCAGAGGAACAGGGCGGGCTGCACTTGGAAGGCAGGCAAGTGCCAGGGAAGGGGCATACATGGCCATAACGTGCCAAGCAACCGTTCCTGCGACCGCCTCCGCCAAGCCGCACCCTACCAGGGCGATCGGCATTGCACCCATGAGGGCAGTCATGAGGAACCAAGCCAAAGTGCCGAAAGCTGTTGGCGCCACGATATTGCGAAAGCCTTGCATCCCTTTGGCTTGGCTTTGAACCACATGCGTCCTGCCATAGGGAAGAGCCGCGGTGGCGGCGAGGGAGCCCACATGGGCCAGCGCGGCTACAGCCGCCGTTCCGGCAAAGACCCGCGGTGAGGCAAAGAGCTCTGCGAAATCGGCCAGGGTAGGCGCTGCCAAGCTTGCAAGAGTGGCAGCTCCGAAGACGATCAGCACTGGTCTGGTTCCCTTGCTCCCCACAGGCATGGCGGCATGGCGATAGAACAGGCCGAAGCCAGCAGCGGTACCGACCCAGAAGGCGCCGAGCACCAGGGCTCCGAAGTGCAACGTCACGAGAGCCCAGACGAGAACCAAGCCACCTGCCGCGCCAAGACTGGCTCCCAGCGAGAAAGCTGCCCGGCGTCCGAAGGAATCGAGAAGGAGCGAGGCGGGCAGACTGGCGAGCGCCGCTCCCGCATAGAAGGCCGTATAAGGCAGTGTGGCCCAACCCTTGCTCGGCGCGAGCGAGAGGCCCGCCAGTGGGAGCACGCTCAAAGTCAGAACCTGCGCCAGAATCGAGAAGGCAAAGCCTATGGCAAGAAGCGCCGTTGCACTGCGATCAGCAGTGCTGTCGCTGACCGGTCCGGCCTCGCACACACAGTCGAGCCGTCCCGCTCGGGGCATGGCGGATAGTGATGTCATTTCCGGACGTCGTCGTCCGACAGGACCCGGACGGCTGCACCCTGCACGTCGTCGTACTGCCCATCCTTGAGGGACCAGAGAAAGGCCGCGAGTCCTGTCAGCCCCAGCAGAAGGGCCATGGGAACGAGGTAAATCAGGATCTCCATTGCATCAGGCTCCCTCAGTCAGGATAGGATCGGAAGCGACGGGCGCAGTAGGCGAGGCGGGAGCCCGGCCTCTGGCCCGAAGGGCGTTCAAGGTCACGATGGACGAGGAGCCCGACATGGCAAGCGCCGCAATCAGGGGCGTGACATAGCCGAGAAAGGCGAGGGGAACGGCGAACAGATTGTAGACGAGAGCCATGCCCAGATTTTGGCGCATGAGGCTATGCGCCCGGCGGGCGATCTCGAGGGTATCCTGCACCGGCTTCAGCCTGTCGCCAAGGAAGACCGCGTCGGCCTGCGCCTGAGTCAGATCCGCGGCGCTGATGGGTGACAGCGAGACATGGGCCGCCGCCAGTGCCGGTGCGTCGTTGAGGCCGTCGCCGACCATCAGCACCTTGCGGCCTTCGGCCTTGAGAGCTTCCAGCGCCTCGATCTTGTCAGCCGGCTTGCAGCTGGCGCGCCATAGATCGATGCCGAGCATGGCAGCCATGGGGGCTACAGCCTCAGGTCGGTCACCTGACAGGATGCGGCAGTCGAAGCCCCGCTGGCGCAGGCTCTGCACGATGGCGATGGCATCGGGGCGCAGCGCTTGCCGCACCAACAGAGCGGTCTGCCTGTCCCCCCAGGAGAAGGCGATTACGGAGGCCGTCGGATCGCTTGAGGCTGCCTTGTCCGCGATGCCCTGAGCGCCACAGAAGGCCGGACTGCCGAGCCGCATCTCGTGACCGTCTACAACGATCTGGACGCCCTGACCGGGCGATTCGATCACATCGGCATAGGGGCGGCGGTCTTGAGACATCTGCGCCACCGCGGCGGCCAGAGGATGATGGCTCGACAGAGCCAGCCTGCCTGCCGCCTCCAGCAGGCTGGGTTCCACATCTCCGGCGTTAATCACGCTCATGGTCGGGAGGGTCAGGGTTCCAGTCTTGTCGAAGACGATCGTATCGACCATCGCCAGGCGCTCGAAGGCGTCGCCCGCGTTGAGGAACACGCCGGCGCGGAAGAGAGCCCCGGAGGCAACCACCTGGACCACCGGCACGGCCAGTGCCAGCGCGCACGGGCATGTGATGATGAGAACCGCAATGGCCGTAAT
>JAJFBI010000207.1 GCA_020697385.1 Microvirga sp.
TGCGAGGCCCTGACCGGGCAATTAGGGGGCTATCTCAGTCGGTGCCTTCGCCCATCACTTCAACCACCACAGACCTCACCAGGCCCTTGGCGATCTCACCCCAGCCCAGTACCTCTCAGTCCTCAGCGCCAGAGAACCCCATCGGTCTCATATGTGCTGAACCAGCACAGTCGCTTTCGCCCCCCTGCCTCTCCGCCTCAGCCACGTACTCGGCGAAGGCGTCGAACTGACACTTCATCGGCGCTGTGTTCTGCAGAATCTGCGAAAGCTGCCCGAGCTTTTGAGTGAGTGTGACTAACGGGCGGGCCACTTGGGCCCCAGCTGCTGCGCGAGCTTCCACCGGATGACTCTCTGATATATGACAGCGGCTCTAACTGTCGGCGGCCTTGGGACATTGTAGCTTCGGTAATGCGAAAAGCTCGCTTGGGAAGCGCATGGGCAGCCGCGGCACGGCATTGTCTCCGCCAACCACAGGTGGGCGATTAGCGGGCCCTTTTCTCGCAGAGGAACAGCTGCTGTACTCCCGGCGCGCGGAGCCGCGTCAAGCAAAGGGGATCCGCATGGACTGCTCTCGTTCCGGCTTGAACCCGCCGGAAGACTCTCCTGCTCGGCGGCTCGGCGGTAGCGGCCGTTGCCAGCGGCTGGCCCGTCGCCGCACTGGCGCAAGCCTCCACGCTGCGCGCTGCCAGTACCGGCTACACCGTTATCGACACCCTCGATCCAGGCAAGGCGACCCTCATCCCCGAGTTCTACGTTATTGAGGGCCTCTACAACGCCCTGATGAAGTTTGATGCCAAGATGAACCCCGTACCGGACCTCGCGGAGAGCGTGAAGGCCTCGGACGACGGCGCGCTTGAGTTCAGGCTCCGGCAGGGAGTGCAATTCCATGACGGCGGCGACCTGACCTCCGATGACGTGAAGTTCACGATCGAGCGGCTGCTCGATGAGAATTTCGACTCGCCTCACAAGAGCAAGGTGTCAGCGGTCGATCGCATCGAGACGCCGGATCCGCTCACGGTCCGCCTGGTTACCAAGCAACCTTTCGCGCCGCTCCTCACCTTTCTCGCAAACGCCGGAACCGGGACCCAGATTTTGTCCCGGAAGTCCGTCGCAGCAGCCGGCGATGACTTCGGCAAAAAGCCTGTCGGTACCGGCGCCTACATGCTGAAGGATTGGCAGCCGGGCGAACGCGTCACAGTTGCAGCTTTCGAAAATTACTTTGGCGGTAAGCCGCAGATCAGCACCATCGACATGCCTCTCATCGCCGAGGAGTCTAGCGGCGTCACGGCGCTCCTCGCCGGTCAAATCGATCTCACGAGCACGGCGCCCTTGGCCGACATCCCGAAGCTGCAGCAGAACCCGTCGATCGCGCTGCTCAAGCAGCCGGGCATGAACTGCCGCTTCATCTCCCTGAACCATCGGCGGCCGCCCTTCGACGATCCGAGCTTCCGCAGGGCCTGCTCGCTCGCCTTCGACCGCAACGCCATGGTGAGCGCGATCCTGTTCGGAGAGGGGATGCCGAGCGCCGGGCTCATCCCGCCTTCGCTCGAATACGCCTATCGCGGCGCGACGCACCCGCTCACCACCTACAACGCGGAGCGCGCAAGAGCCGAGCTCGCAAAATCCAAATATAAGCCGGGCCAGGAGGGCGTGGTGCTCAGCTTGGGCCAGACCTGGTGGAAGCGCATCGCAGAGGTTTTCGTCGCGTAGGTGAACCAGACGCTCGGCACGAAGCTGACCGTCCAGGTGACGGAGGCGAACAGGGTCTTCCAGCGGCTGCAGGTAGCCGACTATCAAGCCTGCGCCTGGGGCTGGACCGGCCTTATCGACGCTGATCAGTACACCTACGAGATCCTACACACCAAAGGGTGGCGAAATTTCGAGGGCTACTCCAATCCCAAGCTCGACGGCATGCTGGAGCAGGCCAGGCGCGAGCTCGACAAGCCGAAGCGCGGCGCCATCTACAAGGAGGCCGAGACGGCAATGCTCGAGGACATGCCGATCCTCCCCTGCTTCTGTTCAAACATTCACACCCTTATGACGAAGAGGGTCCGGGGCTTCGAACAGCTCCCGTTCTCCAACTGGGGGGACCAGTTCGCGAACCTGACGATCGGCTGATTCTCGCCTGGACCAGGATTGGCGCGCCATTTCTAGGCAAGGAGGATGCGCGGTCGACGGACCCATGGGCGGGGCTGCCCGCACGTACGGCCGTGGACCGGGTGAAAAGCGTTGAGAAACGTGCCGACATCGTGCGGCGGCATCCACCGCACCCTCTCGACCATCGCGCCAGAGCCTCGCGCTAGGCGGTGTTCAGCTTGCCAGGATGGCTTGGCGCTTTGCGGTTCCGCCAGCCACTCGGGGCTTTAGGCGTTGAACCTCAGCATCCAGTCCCCGATCGTCTGCAACCCGACCCGCCGACGCAGGCCGCCTTCGTGCGCGAGCCGCCGTCATAGATCTCCGCCAGTGCCAGCAAACGACGCCCCTGCGCAGCGCGCTCTTCGTCGCCGCGCCAGCCCTCGAAGCCGAGCGGCATCATAGTCCCTGCGAGCTGTGATACCAACGGGCTTCATCTTTGATCTATGCGAGCCCAGTCGCGCAGGCCGATTGAGGTGATGGTGTCGGGCTGGCCACGCCAGGCCTCGCAAGCGGCCTCGAAGATGGCCTCGTAGGTGTCGAAGACGCGGTTTGCGTGATGTTCTTCGGGCGATGAGGTTGCCAGTGGTGTGCCAGCCGGCGCGATCGAGCAGCAGAACGCCGTGAGCGCCCTTGGCGGCGACGAGGGAGACCTCGTCGAGGTGGAACTGCATGGCCTCGGTATCGCGTAGGGCAGCGCCAGCGCCGCGCCTATGCCGCGTGCTGGACAGATCGCGCCGAAGAGGTAGGCGCGCTGATAGCGCTGGTCGGCCGGTTGGCACGGCCGCGACCCGCGTCTCGCCCATTATCGGACGATCCCGTTTTTCTGGCCGATGCGGGCCTCGTCCTTACATGAGAGTTCGGTTGTCAACAGGCCTGCGGTAGTGGCGCCTCCGATCACATGCACGAGTTCTCAAAGGGTTGGGTCCGGCTATCCTGTATCGCAGCAGCAGCCGCGTCACCTTACATGCGGTCGGGGTCCTATTGCGGTCCCGCACCATGATGCCTCTTGCACGAGGCGTTGCCCGGTGAGACGCGCCACCTGAAACACGGTGGCTGCGGGCCACCAAAGAAGAAGACGGAAAGAATGAGCCTAAAGCTGCAAACGTGGCGCTACTGCCCCCCACCCGAGCGGCCCCCGCGATAGACGCAGGTCGCGCCGCGGTCCTCGTAGCCGCCGGGGCAAGCCGCGACGCAAGCGCCGGCGGCTTCCTTCAACCCCGGCCGGCAGGCCGCCGCGGCTCCGGCGATGCTCGCTGCCAGGATTGCGATCGCAAGGGCCAGCCGCAGCACCTCCTCCGCTCTACCAGTTTGAATAAACCTCAAGTATGTTCCCATTGCACCCTCTAACTAAGGTATCCAGCGCGCCTGAGCCCGAAAGGGCATGATGAACCAGACTAGGCAAACAAGTCGCTCACGCGTCGACGCCGCGCCGAGGCTGCCCGATGCCCAGGAGATCACTTCTGCACCCCTTTGACGATTTCGCTAAACGGAAAGCTGAACGGGAGCGCGAGATCGAAGCGCCGGCCGTCGGGAAGCAGCGCGCCGACCGGACCCGGCGTCCCCGTGCATTCAACGTCCCCGTGTGCGTAGCGCAAGGCGCAGCCTGCTTTTGCCAAACTGCTGTTCTCCGGAACAGCAAAAATGGCCTCTACGGCCGCCCGATTGACTGGCTGACCGATCCCCGTGTCGGGGAACTCGACCGGGGCGGTGACGCGGTCCGCTTCCACAGAATCGAGCTTCCCGTCCGGAGCGCGATTATAGGCATTGTGCCTCATCCGGTGCGGAATCGGTTTGCCTTTCAGATCTCGGAGGGGGAAGCAATCGGCCACTAGGGCTTGTCGGTCGGTCGTCCAGAATTCCTCACCTGTGCATGAGGGATCGGGCTCGGGGTCTTGCCGACAAGGGCGCGGGTCATCCTTGCCGCATCCGGTGAACTGCACTGCGTTGTTGTAGCTCGTGATTGGCGGCGCGGGGGACGCCCGGAACAGCGGGCTACGCGTCTGCAGGCTGTTGTTGAAGAATAGTATACGATCTAGCATCGGGGACTCGGGGTCATTTCCTCCGCCGAGCTTTATTATTGTGCCGAGCGAATGTGTCGAGCATCGCGCCTCATCACGGTCCGCTCTCTCGGCGCTCCAGCGGCCGCCTCCACCCACCGAAGGCCGGAATGATCGGCTGCCCAACCATGCGCCTTCGGCGCATTCGGCCCCCGCTCTGGCCCGGAGCACGAACAAGTTCCCGAACACAAGAACGTCATGTCCGGAGACGCCATCGGTTGAGATGGCGGCGTGAACGTCGACGAAGGTGTTGTGCTTTACGATCCAATACGCAGCGTGCCCTTCAGGTTCGACTGGGTTGTCGCGGATCCTTTCAAAGACATTATCGGTGATTTCGAAGCCGACGTTCGCCCTTGCCCGACAGGCCGGGTCTGCGAGGCAGGTCCGGTTCAGCCGTGATCGAACGCCGTTGTACGCGTCTATGACATGGTTTCCAGAGATCTTGACGTTGCCTGCAATGTCCTTCGACGCGAACAGCGCGCCGTTCAAAGGGCTCCAGAAGAAGTGGTGCGTGATCGCCCATGGCACCTGGTCCCAAATGCTGACGGGGCAGTTCCAATCCGAGTGAATATTGCAGGAACTGGTTCGGGCCATGTAGGCCGACGGGCTTTGTTTCCAAAGATTGCCGACAATCTCGAATGAATGTGCCGTAGCAGCTGTTTCTTC
This sequence comes from Microvirga sp., assembly GCA_020697385.1. GTDB lineage: Bacteria > Pseudomonadota > Alphaproteobacteria > Rhizobiales > Beijerinckiaceae > Microvirga. The sequence goes on from JAJFBI010000207.1 coordinate 4,860, forward strand.
TCCCCCAATTGCCGCGAGAGCGTAGGTCGACCCTTCGATGAATGAATTCCGTAGTGCTACATGCGACGACCGGTAAACGGCAAATGCCGCAAGCCAGCAGTCCCGGAACCCGACATCCTGGACCTCTACAAATTCCGAATCCCAAGCCACCATGCAGTGGAGCCTTAGCTTCACGTCCTCGGCCGCGGCGCTGTCGCCTTTGATGATGCTCCGCCTGTTCATCTCGCCGGCGAGATAATCGAGGGCGTCGACGCCCCGGCTGGCTGCAACATCGACTTCGGCCAGCGCGCAAACATCGATATCGTTGATTAAGCACACACTTTCTTTCAAGGAGCGCCCGACCACCACCGTTCGCGGCTGAGGTCGCTGCCCGGACCTGTCGATCTGTCCCCGGAGGACCAGCGGCCGATCCGCAGCGCCGCGCCAGCGTAAGGCGCGCTGCGTAGAGCCGAGATCAAGCCGGTAGAGCGTCTCTGCGGCACCGTCGCGGTGGAGCAGCCGAATCTCCATCGGGTGAGATCCGCCATTTGCCTGCGCCTTGTGGATCGCAGCGCTCAACGGTATTCCGGAGGTGACGACGTCTCGCCCCCACCGATAGACCGCCTGAGCCGGGCCGGCGTCGGGGTATGCGAATACAATTTCGCGGTCCGTCCAGCCAACCCCCATCAGCGGGAGATGCAAAAGCGCGAGCGCGATCAGACGTCGCATGGCAATTCTCCGGGACTGCATCGTCGGTTTGCCCGCTCCGGTGGTTAGCACCCTAGCCATCTTTCAAACCTAGAAAAACGAACGTAACCCGTCTTGATCAGACGCGCCACCGCTCCGGGCACCGGCAGTCTCGGTAAGGATTCACCGCAAAACACTTCGTCGGCGATCACGTTGCCCGAGGAGCATGACGAAGTCGGCAGGAGTATTTCGGCGCCTTCGTATCAGCGCCGCCAGCGTCTCGCGGCCAATTCTGCGCGATTGAGGTCCCACACCGGCGCATCGGCGTAGTTAACTCGAAAGTGACAGGACGCGCGGAGGAACGGTGATAAATAGGCGCCGCAGAGGGATTGCTCATGCGAATCGGGGTGCCAAAAGAGGTGAAGGACCACGAGGATCGCGTGGGGTTGGTTCCGTCCTCTGTTGCGGAGCTTGTCCATCACGGACACGAGGTGATCGTT
>JAJFBI010000208.1 GCA_020697385.1 Microvirga sp.
AGCGCCACGATTTCGATGAGGCCGAACTGCCCTACCCGTTCCAGTGGCTGCGGACGCCCGAGCCGGAGCGGATCTTCTCGCTCTCGGCGCGCCCGGGCTGTCTGCGCCTCTACGGGCGCGAGTCGATCGGCAGCTGGTTCGAACAGGCCCTGGTGGCCCGCCGCCAAACCGCCTGGGCCTACTCGGCCGAAACATCCCTGGAATTCCAGCCCGAGACCTATCAGCAGCTGGCCGGCCTGATCTGCTACTACGACCGCGCCCGCTTCCATTATCTCACTGTCTCCGCCGATGACGACGGGCGGCGCGTGCTGCAGGTCATCTCGTGCCTGGGCGATCACCCCGACGCGTTGATGAGCTATGCGCTGGAGAGCGATCTACTTCTGCCCGAGAAGGGGCCGGTCTATCTTGGCGTAGACGTACATCTGGCGGAGCTGCAGTTCCGGTGGTCGACGGACGGCAAGACATGGACGCCGGCCGGCCCCGTTCTCGATGCGAGCATCCTGTCCGACGAGGCAGGTCCCGGCGCCCACGGCTCGTTCACGGGAGCCTTCGTCGGCATGGCCGCCCACGACATGACCGGCCGCGCATTCCCGGCGGACTTCGATTTCTTCAGCTATCGTGAGGACGCGCCCACAGCGGCTTGACCTCAACTCACGCTTGCAACGAAAAGGCCGCCCGGAGGCGGCCTTTTTAATGATGCGGGAGGTGTCAGGCCGCCTGCTTCTTCGGCTTCAGCAGGCCGCGATTGGCCATGGCTTCGGCGATCTGCACGGCGTTGAGAGCCGCGCCCTTGCGCAGGTTGTCGGAGACGCACCAGAACGACAGGCCGTTCTCCACCGTGATGTCCTCACGGATGCGGGAGATGTAGGTGGCGTCCTCGCCGGCGGCCTCGTGCGGGGTGATGTAGCCGCCGGGCTCGCGCTTATCGATCACCATGATGCCGGGCGACGAGCGCAAGATGTCACGGGCCTCGTCGGCGGAGATCGGGTTTTCGAACTCCACGTTCACGGCTTCCGAATGGCCGATGAAGACCGGCACGCGCACGCAGGTGGCGGTGAGCTTGATCTTCGGATCGAGCATCTTCTTGGTCTCGGCCACCATCTTCCACTCTTCCTTCGTGTACCCGTCCTCCATGAACACGTCGATCTGCGGGATCAGGTTGAAGGCGATGCGCTTGGGGAACTTCTTTTCCTGCACGTCTTGCAGCGAGTAGAGCGCCTTGGTCTGGCGGTCGAGCTCGTCCATGCCGTCCTTGCCGGCGCCGGAGACCGACTGGTAGGTGGCGACAACCACGCGCTTGATGGTGGCGCGGTCATGGAGCGGCTTGAGGGCCACGACGAGTTGCGCCGTGGAGCAGTTCGGGTTGGCCACGATGCCCTTCTTGATCTCGCGCAGGGCCTCGGCATTCACCTCCGGCACCACCAGCGGCACGTCCTGGTCGTAGCGCCAGGCGGAGGAGTTATCGATCACCACCGCGCCTTGAGCGGCGATCTTCGGCGACCACTCCTTGGAGACCTCGCCACCGGCGGACATGAGGCAGATATCGACATCGGAGAAGTCATAGGTGTCGAGGGTCTTCGTCTTCAGGATCTTGTCGCCGTAGGAGACTTCCGACCCCTGGCTGCGGCGGGAGGCCAGCGCCACCACCTCATCGGCCGGGAAGGCCCGCTCGGCAAGGATGCTCAGCATCTCGCGGCCCACATTGCCGGTCGCACCGACGACGGCGATCTTGAAACCCATGTGACTTCTCCTGTTGCGGCTCTCCCCGGGAATCTTGAAAACCCTGCTCGGGTATCGCCTCTCGCCCCGTGGGAGAGAGGACCGGGGACGACGAGGCTTATTCGGCTGTTTTCACAGCCGTCGCGGCGGTTTTCGTTTTGCTCGTCGTGTAAGTGAGCAGCGCCATAGCCATCGTCCATCCGAAGCCCGTTTGCGGCTTCGATAACTTCACCAACACACCAAAGGTTCGCTTGCGTCAAGCATTCTCTTTGCGGCACGTGGTCCAACGCGTCTTCGACGGCTTAACCTTCGGTTTACCTTGCTTAGCAAAACCTTTCGGAGCGCCCGAGCTGTCACGCTAGAACATGGGGATAGAGCAATCACCGGGCTTGATGGATTAAGCGATGCCGCGGGCAGGCACTGCCGAATGGGACGAAGAGGATCTCGCCGACTGGGTCGACGAGCGCCCGGCCCGTCGCGTGCGGCGCCGGCGGGCGTCCTGGCTGCGAGTGATCCTGATGGCCTCTTGCAGCATCGCGGGGCTTGCCTATCTGGCCCTGCAGCAGGGACCGGCGCGCCGCCCGGCCGAGCGCGCGAGGGAAGTGCCCTCCTCCGTCCTGGTTACGCCTGCGCCGGCCTGGAAACCGGTCCCGGCCTCCCCGGCTCTTTATGCCCTCGCGGGTACATCAGGCCCCATCGCCATGGAGGCGCGCCAGCACGCGAATGGGGCGCGGGAGGACACGCTCGTCCTCGGCCGTTTCGGTGATTTCCGCTACGCTCAGGTATCGCTTCTGCAGGGGCGGCCTGAGGGTGCGGGAAGCTTCTATATCGATATCGTGCGCCGGGCTGCCCGCGCTGGCCTGGCCGTGGCGCATCAGGGCCAGGGCCGGACGGTGGCGACCAAGTTCGGCACGCTCGAAGCCGCTCCCCTGACCCTGGCGGCCAAGGGCGAGCAGGCCTGTCAGGCCTTCCGCTTTTCCGACATGGACGCCGATTTCAGCTTCCAAGGCTGGCTCTGCGGTTCCACCGCGCCCGACGACGCGCAACTGGCCTGCTTCATCGATGGCATCACGCTTTCCGGCGCTGGTAGCCCGTCCCTCAAGACGGTCTTTGCCCGCACCGAGCGCAGCCGGACGGAAGCTTGCGGACCGGCTGCCCGCACGGCTTCCGTTGCCGTCAAGCCTCCGGCCCGGCCGTAACCGCCACCCGGTGCATGACGTTGCAGCCGTAGCCGTTCGGATTCCAGTTCGCGGCGCGGAAGGGCTGCGCCCGCCCTTTTGAGTCCGTGGCCCGGGCGAAGATCTCGTAAAAGCCGTCTCCAGACAGGGGCAAGGACACCTGCCAGCGCGTCCAGTCGTAGCGATTGCGCGGCGGCATCATCGCGGCCTCGACCCAGGTCGCGCCGCCGTCGAGGGTCACCTCCACCCGCGCCACCTCGTCGTCTCCCGCCCAGGCTGCGCCGCGAACGCTGAGGGTGCGCGCGCCCGCCGGATAGCGGCCGCCATCCGCCGGCGCGGTGATAATGCTGCGCACCGGCATCGATTCGATGATGCGATTCTCCACGTCCTTGCCATCTGCCCCCGGCGCCAGAGGGTGGACCGGCAGGCGATAGGACAGTCCTGTCATGCCCGGCCCATCGTGCTCCCGGTCGCGAACCCAGATGCGCTTGAGCCATTTCTGGCTGAGCGAACCGGGCCAGCCCGGCACGACGAGTCGCAAGGGACCGCCATGAATGAAGGGTAGTGGCTCACCATTCATCGCCCAGACCAGAAGCGTGTGCTCCTCCAGGGCCTTGGCGATCGGCACGCCGCGGGACATGGCCTGATGCTCGAAGCTTCCGGTCTTATCCGGATCGGCGCCGAAATGGCCGGTGAAGAGAGCGCTCTCCTTTAAGCCCGCCTCGTGCAGCACGTCGCCCAGGGACACGCCCGTCCATTCCGCGCAGCCGACGCCGCCATGGGTCCAGGGATTGCCCTCGGCCTTCGGTGTGAGGAAGGAGCGTCCGTTACCGCCGCATTCGAGCACCATGCGGAAGGTTTTATGCGGGAAGCGGCTTTTCAAATCCGCCACGCTTAAGCGAAGCGGGCGCTCGACCTCACCGTCGATGGCAAAGGTCCAGCCGTCCGCATCTGCCACGGGCCCCGGCAGCAGGCCGTTGTTGCGCACGAAGAAGCGCGCAACGGGCGTCGTCTCGTCGTCGAGGAGTTCCTCGGGCGTCTCGGCCACGAGGGGCACATCGCCCAGAAGACTCAACCCCTCTTTTGCCGATAGGTCGAAACCGGCCTCGGGTTTATCCTGCATGGGCTGTCGTCCCTCTCACCTCTTGGTGAATGTCACGCTTTGACGGAACCATTTTAACAGCGTCGCCTTGTTCTGACAGTATTTGCTTGTGTTGACGGCGCACAACAGAAGGTCCATGCGCCATTCATGGAGGTTTGCCCATGCGCCGCATCGCACTTTTGGGTCTGGCTTCATTGGCTGCGCTCACGACCATCGCGGTCATAACGGATGCGCAGGCTCAGGATCGCCCCCTCGTTCTCCGGGTCCAGCCCCGCAGCTTCCTTGATCCCGGCCCGGTTGTGCCGGTCGGATCGATGAACCGTTATGTCACAGCGCCTATGATTTCAGCCATCGCGAACCCGCCCTACGGCTTTCAGAAAGACCGTTTCGGAGAGGGTACGCTGCCCGATCCGATCGGCGGGCCGTTCATCGGCGCCCGCAATCCCTTCCCACCCTTCGGCGGTCCTGATGTCGGGGTGACGGGCTCGATCCGATAGTCGATCATCGAAACCAAAGCCCCGGGCATGAACCCGGGGCTTTGTCGTTACGACAGGGCTTCCAGTTCCTTGACGATAGCATCGCCCACATCCTGGGTACCCACCGCGTTCATGCCGGGGCCGGCAATGTCCTTGGTGCGGGTGCCGGAGGCCAGCACATTGGCGATGGCCTTGTCGAGGCGATCCGCCTCGTCGAGAAGACCGAAGGAATAGCGCAGCGCCATGCCGAAGGAGCCGATCATGGCGATCGGGTTGGCCAAGCCCCTGCCGGCGATGTCTGGCGCCGAGCCGTGGACCGGCTCGTAGAGCGCCTTGCGCTGGCCGGTGGCCGGATCCTCGGCGCCGAGCGACGCGGAGGGCAGCATGCCGAGCGATCCGGTGAGCATGGCGGCGATATCCGACAGGATGTCGCCAAACAGGTTATCGGTGACGATCACGTCGAACTGCTTGGGATAGCGCACGAGCTGCATGGCGCAGTTGTCGGCCAGCACATGCTCGAGCTCGACGTCGGAGAACTCCGCCTTGTGGATGCGCGTGACCACCTGGCGCCAGAACACGCCGGTCTTCATCACGTTGAACTTTTCCGCCGACGAGACCTTGTTGCGGCGCTTCCTGGCGAGGTCGAAGGCGACGCGCGCGATGCGCTCGACTTCATGGGTGTGATAGATCTGCGTGTCGACCGCGCGCTGGGAGCCGTCCTCCAGGGTCACGATCTCCTTCGGCTCGCCGAAATACACCCCGCCGGTGAGCTCGCGCACGATCATGATGTCGAGGCCTTCCACCACCTCGCGCTTGAGCGAGGAGGCATCCGCCAGCGCCGGGTAGCAGATCGCCGGGCGAAGATTCGCGAAGAGGCCGAGATCCTTGCGCAGGCGCAGGAGGCCCGCCTCGGGGCGCACCGCATAAGGCACGCTGTCCCATTTCGCGCCGCCGACCGCGCCGAAGAGCACCGCGTCGGCAGCCTGAGCCAGCTTCATGGCGTCTTCGGAAATCGACGCTCCGTGGGCATCATAGGCCGAACCGCCGACGAGATCGGTTTCGGTCTCGAAGCCGAGGCCGCGCTTGCGGAACCAGCCCACAATCTTCTCGACCTCGCGCATGACCTCGGGGCCGATGCCGTCGCCGGGGAGAAGGAGAAGCTTGTGCGTTGCCATGATCGGTATCCTTGCTCGATTTTTCGCTTCGTCATCCCCGTCCCCGGACTTGGTCCGGGTATCAGTCCCGGGGATCCACGTCTTGATGGCTCTGCGTTTCCGAAGACGTGGATGGCCGGAACAAGTCCGGCCATGACGGGAGGGTTTAGGCGCGCGACCCTTGCCTTGGCAAGCATTCATCGCGTTGGTCGTTAGGCGGAGGCTTTCAAAGCCGTGACCTCGATCTCGATTTTCATCTCGGGGAGGAAAAGCGATTTGACGACCAGAAAGGATGTTGCCGGACGGATATCGCGAAGGACCTCCCCACAGATTGCAAGAATGGCCTCAGCATCGTCCGTCTCGGTCGCATAATAGGTCACGCGGACAAGATCCT
>JAJFBI010000209.1 GCA_020697385.1 Microvirga sp.
CGGCTCTTGGCCGGAACGCCTATGGCAGCGAGGCACCGGCGACCTCCCTTGCGCGTTATGCTCTCGCGGCCGATCAGGGGTTCGGGGGGGCTGAACTCGATGCGCTTCTCAGGACGGGACCGGCCTTCCCGAAACCCGAAGCCTTTGCGTAAGGAGGGAACGTGATGACACCTGAAACCGTGGGTCCGTTGTCGCGGCTTGTCGACGTCATGAGAGTTCCGCCTCGGGGGCAGGACATGCGCGTGGAAGCAACCGCCGAGGAATGCGCTGCCCTCGCGCGGGACTTCGGGCTGCCGGCGATCCAGTCGCTCAGTGGCGACTATCACCTGAAGACCTCGGCCAAGGGGATCAACGTGACCGGGGTGATCAAGGCCTCGATTACCCAGATCTGCGTGACGACCCTGGAGCCCTTCGACTCTGCCGTCGAGGAGGAGGTCGAGGTCGACTTCGCCGAATCCTCCGGCATGCCGGCCGAGCCGCCGACGGATATCAACGAGTATGAGCCCCCGGATGAGATCGTGAACGGACAGATCGACCTCGGTGCCCTCACGGCCGAGTTCCTGGCCCTTGGGCTGGACCCCTACCCGCGCAAGCCGGGCGTCGACTTCGATTATCGAGATCCATCCGATGAGAAGGATTCGCCGTTTGCGGCCCTCAACAAGCTGAAGGAAGGCAAATAGAGGACGGTTCCGAGGTCGTTATGTCACTGTTTTGGCCTCCCGCAGACCTTTTCCAAGAGGGCAGAATTCAGTTGCGGGCGCTCCGCAAACCGCTATTTTCCGCCCCCTGTTGAATGACTTAAAAGAAAGAACAACCGTTCATGCCGAAGCCGGTGCGTATTTCGCTTGATGCGATGGGGGGCGACCACGGCCCGTCCATTGTGATCCCAGGCGCTGCCTTGGCCCTCGAGCGCCACCCCGACCTGCGCTTCCTGATGTTCGGCAACGAGGCGGTGATCGCGCCCCTGTTGAATGCCCACCCCCGGCTGAAGGCGGCCACGGAGTTGCGGCATACCGATATGGCGATCTCCATGGACGAGAAGCCCAGCCAAGCGATCCGGATGGGGCGGGGCAAGTCCTCCATGTGGCGCGCCGTGCAGGCGGTCCGCGACGGGGAGGCGGATGCTGCGGTGTCGGCCGGCAATACCGGAGCCCTCATGGCGACCGCCAAGGTCTGTCTGAAGACCATGGCGCATATCGAGCGTCCGGCAATTGCCGCCATGTGGCCGACTATGCGGGGCGAGAGCATCGTGCTCGATGTGGGAGCGACGATCGGCGCCGATGCGGGGCATCTGGTCGACATGGCCATCATGGGAGCGGCAATGGCCCGGATCGTCTTCGATCTCGAGCGCCCGACCGTCGGGCTGCTCAACGTCGGCACGGAGGAGATCAAGGGGATCGAAGCGGTCAAGGAGGCCGGTCGGATCCTCAAAGAGACGAGCCTTCCGAACCTCGATTATCGCGGCTTCGTGGAAGGGGACGATATCGGCAAAGGAACCGTTGATGTGGTGGTGACCGAAGGGTTCACGGGCAATATCGCCCTGAAGACCGCCGAAGGCACGGCCAAACAGATCGGCCAGTATCTGCGCTCGGCCATGAGCCGAACCCTGATGGCCAAGATCGGTTACCTGTTCGCGAAACAGGCTTTTAACGCTCTCCGGGACAAGATGGACCCCCGTAAGGTCAATGGCGGCGTGTTCCTGGGCCTCGAAGGGGTTGTGGTGAAAAGCCACGGCGGGACCGACGATCTCGGCTTCGCCAGCGCCATCGATGTCGCCTATGACATGGCGCACTTCGAATTGATGAACACAATCCGGAGCATGCTCGATCATGATCCGGTCGGGCAGACTGTCTAGAGCATGTGCATGCTCTCAAACTTTTTGGACTAGCATGATCTTTTCGGGCAACCGATCTCCACTCGTCCAGATCACGCTGTAGGAAGGCGCATCTTGAAACGCACCCGTTCCATCGTACGCGGCGTCGGCTCCTATCTGCCGAGGCGCAAGCTGACCAACCAGGATCTCGAGAAGCTGGTGGATACCTCTCACGATTGGATCGTGCAGCGGACCGGTATCGAAGAGCGGTATATTGCCGAGGATGACGAGACCACGTCGGTTCTCGGCATCAAGGCGGCGGAGGCTGCCCTGGCGGATGCCGGGCTCACGGCCGCCGACATCGATCTCGTCATCTGCGCGACCTCGACGCCCGACTATACGTTCCCGTCGACGGCCACCATGATCCAGACCGGCCTCGGTATGACTCATGGTGCTGCCTTCGACCTGCAGGCGGTCTGTACGGGCTTCGTCTATGCGGTGGCCACCGCGGACAAATTCCTGCAATCCGGCTCGCACAAACGCGCTCTCGTAGTGGGGGCGGAGACCTTCTCGCGCATTCTCGACTGGAACGACCGGACCACCTGCGTGCTGTTCGGTGACGGCGCGGGCGCCCTTGTTCTGGAAGCCCAGGAGGGGGAGGGAACCTCCGCCGACCGTGGTGTCCTGACATCCCACCTGCGTTCCGACGGGCGCTATCGGGATAAGCTCTATGTGGATGGCGGTCCAGGTTCTACGAAGACCACCGGCGTGCTCAAGATGGAGGGCCGCGAAGTCTTCAAGTTCGCCGTCGGCATGGTGGCGGACGTCGTGCAAGATGCCTTCAAGGCGACGGGAACGAGCGCCGAGGAACTGGACTGGTTCGTGCCGCATCAGGCGAACCGGCGCATCATTACGGCAAGCGCCGATAAGCTGGGAATCGCCCAGGAGAAGGTGGTCATCACGGTCAACAAGCACGGCAATACCTCGGCCGCCTCGATCCCGCTGGCCCTGGACGCAGCCCGAAAGGACGGCCGGATCAAGGATGGCGACCTCGTGATGATCGAAGCGATCGGAGGTGGCTTCACCTGGGGAAGCGCTTTGATCCGCTGGTAGGGTCAAGGCAATTCCACTCTAGTGGCATCGATGGCTCACACCTTGGCAGTTGACCATAGGGAGCCATCTGCATAGCGTCGTCACATGGCGACAGGACCAACGAACTCAAGCGCGCTGGGGAGCTCAATGGCTGGCAAAACGATAACGAGAGCGGATCTGAGCGAGGCGGTTTACCAGAAGGTGGGCCTGTCGCGGACAGAATCGGCGGAGCTGGTGGAACGGGTTCTGGCCGAGATCTGCGACTCCCTGGCTGCCGGCGAGACCGTCAAGCTGTCCTCCTTCGGCTCGTTCATCGTGCGCAGCAAGGGCGAGCGCGTCGGCCGCAACCCGAAGACCGGCGTCGAGGTTCCGATCGATCCGCGCCGGGTCATGGTTTTCAAGCCCTCGAATGTCTTGAAGGCGCACATCAACGGTGAGACCTTCGAAGGCGAGGATTGATCCGGATGGCGAGCGGCGTCATGGACAAGAGCCCCGACGCATTCCGCACGATCAGCGAGGTCGCCGAGGATCTCGACGTCCCCCAGCATGTGCTGCGCTTCTGGGAGACTCGGTTCAATCATATCAAGCCTCTCAAACGTGGAGGCGGGCGCCGCTACTACCGTCCTGATGATGTCGACCTGCTCAAGGGCATCCGCCATCTCCTTTATGGCGAAGGTTATACGATCAAGGGCGTTCAGCGGATTCTGAAGGCGGAGGGGGTTCGCTTCGTCCAGGGCATAGGGCGGGGTGAGCAGAGCCTTGCCGCGCTTCAGCCGGAGGAGAGCGGTGTTCATCCCGAAGAGGATGCGCCGATCTCCGAGGGTTCGTTGCCGGAAGAGGGCGACCTCCCTCTTCCGCCGCAACGCGAACTGTCGCGTGAGGCGCTCCGCGGGCTTCAAAGAGCTTTGGAAGAACTCTACGAATGCGACCGGGTACTGACCTCCCTGAGGAGCTCCGGAGATGTCGCAGCCGTGGAGTAGCGGCCGCGAGGCAGCTGCAACCCGGCTTCGTGTGGCAATTGGGCCTGCGCAATGCGCGTTTTGGCAAAGCATTTCAAAATGAGTGCGTTGCACCCTTGACAGGGGGATGGGCGGCTCTTAAACCGCACCCACACCGCTTCGGCGGTCCGATGCGCGGGCGTAGCTCAGTCGGTTAGAGTGCCGGCCTGTCACGCCGGAGGTCGCGGGTTCGAGCCCCGTCGCCCGCGCCACTTTCTCCCCTTTCGAAAACCAGAATCAAGGCCAAGCCTCACGGTTCGTGCAGGTGCGATTGGCCCAGCGTCAGTCCATTGGACTGCTCCAAGTGGCGCCTCTGGCTATGCATTCTTCCTCCATTTTGGGAATTGTTTGGCGAAGCTGGACGTTATCCGGAGGAAAGTGCGAGGCTCAGCTATGTCGACGTCCAGATGGTTCACCAGCTTTTCCAATTGGGTCGCTCAGGTCACCGGCCGCCCAATCACCTTCGGGTTCTGCCTCCTGGTGATCTTGGTTTGGGCGTTTTCAGGGCCCTTCTTCGGTTTCTCCGACACTTGGCAACTGATCGTGAACACAGGGACGACCATCATCACCTTCCTAATGGTGTTCCTGATCCAGAATACCCAAAACCGAGACGGGGCTGCGATTCAGGCCAAGCTTGACGAACTGATCCGGGCCAGTGCCGCACAAAATGTGTTCATCGGCATCGAACACCTGACCCAGGAAGAGCTGGACGAGATTCGAGCCAAGTGCGAGGCCAAGGCTAAGGCAGAGACGGCTGCCAGCCGCGCCGAGGTCGCTGCCAACCGAAAGGCGGCGAAAGCTGCCGAAGAGGCCACATCCTAGTTTGGAATGGTTCTTTTTGCGGCAGTGCAAACACTTGTCACGGAAGGGGATCTCGGCTAAGGCTCCGGCGCAATCAGCGTGATGTCGCAGGGGGGTGTTTTGGGCCTTTCTGAGGCTTAAATGCGTTGCAGATTGCCGGCCCCGGGCCGGATTCCTGTCCTTCTAGGTGTCGTATGACGAATCTCCTCGCCGACTACCTGCCTCTCGTCATCTTTATCGGCGTCTCGCTCCTGATCGGGGTCGCGCTGCTCGTGGCGCCGTTCATCGTCGCCTACAGCCGCCCGGACCAGGAGAAGCTGTCCGCCTATGAGTGCGGCTTCAATGCGTTCGACGATGCCCGCATGAAGTTCGACGTGCGGTTCTACCTCGTGGCCATTCTTTTCATCATCTTCGACCTCGAAGTGGCGTTCCTGTTCCCCTGGGCCATTACGTTCGGGAATCTCGGCTGGTTCGGCTTCACCTCCATGATGATCTTCCTTGGAGTCCTGACGGTCGGCTTCATCTACGAGTGGAAGAAGGGAGCCCTCGAATGGGATTGATCTCCGACAACCAGTCGACCCTGGTCGCGCCCGCTGCGCGTGGTATCATCGACCCGAACACCGGCGAGCCGGTTGGTTCGACGGACCCTTACTTCGTCTCCATCAACGAGGAACTGTCCGACAAGGGCTTCCTCGTCACCTCGACAGAGGATCTCATCACCTGGGCGCGCACCGGTTCGCTCATGTGGATGACCTTCGGTCTGGCCTGCTGCGCCGTCGAGATGATGCAGATGTCCATGCCGCGCTATGACGCCGAGCGCTTTGGGTTCGCGCCTCGCGCCTCGCCGCGCCAATCGGACGTGATGATCGTGGCTGGTACGCTCACCAACAAGATGGCCCCCGCGCTCCGCAAGGTCTACGACCAGATGCCGGAGCCGCGCTATGTCATCTCCATGGGCTCCTGCGCCAACGGCGGCGGCTATTATCACTATTCGTATTCCGTGGTTCGTGGCTGCGACCGGATCGTGCCGGTCGACATTTACGTGCCGGGTTGTCCGCCCACGGCTGAGGCACTCCTTTATGGCGTGCTTCTTCTGCAGAAGAAGATCCGCCGCACCGGTACCATCGAGCGCTGAGCAAAGGTCATTGTATGAGTGCTGAGCTCCAAGCCCTGAGCGACCACATCGCCTCGTCCCTCGGCGCGGCCGTCGTGGACCGTGCGATTGCCTTCGACGAGCTGACCATTGTCGCCCGTCGCGAGGAGATCGTGCAGGTGGTGACCTTCCTGCG
>JAJFBI010000210.1 GCA_020697385.1 Microvirga sp.
CGTGCTCGCAGGCGGCCTCTGGCGCTCCCAGGCCGACCCGAACCAGCTGGAGAACGCGATCCTCAACCTGGCGGTGAACGCCCGCGATGCCATGCCGGATGGCGGCAAGCTCACCATCGAAACGGGCAATGCGCGCCTGGACGAGGCCTATGTGGAGGCTCTGGCCGAGCCCGTTCCACCCGGACAGTATGTGCTCGTGGCCGTCTCCGATACGGGCACCGGAATGGACAAGGCCACGATGGAGCGGGTGTTCGAGCCGTTCTTCACCACCAAGGGCGTCGGCAAGGGCACAGGGCTGGGCCTGAGCCAGGTCTACGGCTTCGTCCGCCAGTCCAACGGCCATGTGAGGATCTACAGCGAGCTGGGCGAAGGCACGACCATCAAGATCTACCTGCCCCGCCTCATCGGCTCCGATGAGGAGCCTGCCGAGATGCCGGCAAAGAGCCCCGCGATGGTGCGGGGCGCGGGCGAGACCATTCTGGTTGTGGAGGACGAGCCCGATCTGCGCACCTACACCACCGAGGCGCTGCACGATCTCGGATACCGCGTTCTCGAGGCCGCCGACGCGCGAGGGGCGTTGGAGATCGTCGAGCGGCACCCGGAGATCCGACTGCTGTTCACCGATGTGGTTCTCGGCGGAGAGATGAACGGGCGGGCGCTCTCGGACGAGGTGTCCCGGCGCAGGCCGGGGCTGCCGGTTCTGTTCACCACAGGCTACACCGCGAACGCCATCGTTCACCACGGTCGCCTCGACCCCGGGATGCACCTGATCGGCAAGCCCTTCACCTATGCCGAACTCGCGGCGAAGGTCAGGCGCATGCTCGATGGCGATCAGTTCTAGAGCATCGGACCCAAAAGTGGTTTTGCACTTTTGGAATCCATCCGATGCCTCCTCCATAAATCAAAGAATCGGACGTCCCCTCACCGCCTCTGCATGACCACGTAGAGACCCGGCACCGGGCGACCGGCTTCGAGCCGGATGGTGCTCTCCTGGGTCTCCAGGATGACGAAGTCGGCAGCCGCGGCCTTGAGGTGGTCGAGGGAATGGGCGAAGCGGCCGGAGGGCTGCAGGACGTAGCCGGGGCCGTCAGTACGCTCGATGCTGAGCGCGAACAGCCCACCCGGCACCAGGGCGCCGGCGGCGGCGCACATCAGGGGCTTGAGATCGCCGAAATAAATCAGCGAATCCGCCGCGAAGATGAGATCGAAGCGCTGGTGCGCGGCCGCCAGATAGGCGCCTGCCTCAGCCTTGACGAGTTCGGCATAGAGGCCGCGCTTTTGCGCCTCCGCGAGCATGCCTGAGGAGAGATCGAGCCCGGTCAGGTTTTCGCCCAGCGGCTGCAGTTCCGTGGCGGCGAGACCCGTGCCGCAGCCGAGATCGAGCATGTGGCGAAAGCCCGTGCGGTGGCCGGCCACGAGCGTCGCCATCTGGCGCGGGGCGCCGTACTGGAGGGTCTCGGTGAGCTTGCTGTCGAACTGCGGCGCGAAAAGGTCGAAATAGGTTTCGATGTAGGCCGTGGGTGCGGCCTCCAGGCTCCGCCCGAGGACGGCGTCGAGCAGATAGCGCCGGACCGGATCGTCGGGCTGCTCGGCCAAGCGCATCCGGCCGATTTCGGCAGCGGCTTCGAGGTGGCCGGAGGCGCTGAGCACGGAGAAGGCATCGCGTGCGATGATGTCGAGATCCTCGCAATCCTCTCCGGCGATGGCCGCATAGTCATGTAGGGCTTGCCGAACACGTCCTTCGATCATGGCTTGGAACGTCAGAGCGCGGGCGCGTTTCTGGCGGGTGGGCGCGTCGAGCTCCAGGGTCAGCCGGGCAGCCTCGTCGAAGGCGCGTGCGCAGTCGGCGAAATCGCCCGCGATGAAGCACAGGTGGCCGAGCGCGAAATGCGCCAGTCCGTTGACAGGATCGAGCGCCACGGAGGTGCGCATGGCGGACAGCGCCTCCTGGTACTGTTTCTTCCTGAACAGCAGCAGGCCGAGCCCGAGATGGGCCGCTGGCGCCTTCGGGTCGAGGGCGATCGTGCAACGATAGGCTTCCTCGGCGGTCTCGGTCGCGTCGAGCCGGTCCGCGATGCTGGCGAGGGCCTGCCAGGACGGGGCGCTGTGCGGGTTGAGATCCAGGGATGTGCGGATCGCCGTCAGGGCCTGCTCGTCGCGGTCCGAGGCGCTGTAGACGCTCGCCAGGTCGCGCCAGAGGTCGGGATCCTCCGGCGCAAGGGAAAGCGCGGCTTCGAAGGTGCGGGCGGCGGTGTCGAACCGTCCGTTCTCCCAATGCACGAGACCGAGCTTGCGCAGGGCC
The DNA here is from genome assembly GCA_020697385.1 of Microvirga sp. Classification (GTDB taxonomy): domain Bacteria; phylum Pseudomonadota; class Alphaproteobacteria; order Rhizobiales; family Beijerinckiaceae; genus Microvirga. The sequence continues at coordinate 2,303 of JAJFBI010000210.1, forward strand.
GGCGCCGGATGCCCGAACCGAGCGAGGATGCGGCTGAAATCCGGCAGGCTCGCCTGAAGGCTGGCCACAAGCGCCATCGCGACGCCGGTATCGGGAAGATGGATGTTCGTCATGGTCGGGATCCGCATGCCTCATGGGCCTGACGTCAGGCCGTCTGGTGCAGGGATAGACCTGTTAGCTTTGCCGAGCCTTGCCTCGGCGCAGTGCCGTCGAGCAGGAAGTCGAGGTCAGCTAATGCTTGCGCGCCTGCACCAAGTACACGGGCACCGTTGTTTCTCCGAGAGCCCTGCAGGCTTCCAGGCGATGCAGCCCCTCCACCAGGACAAAGCGTTTGCCGTCGGGCCGCACGAGGATGGGCGCTTGTTGCCCCTTTTCGATGATGCTCTCCGCCAGGGCTGCGACCTTCTGCAGATCAAGGGTTTGCCGACGCTGCACAGGGACATAGACATCCTGGATCGCGAGGATCTGCTTCTTCATCATCTTTTCTGCTCCTGATCCTCAAGCGTCGAACCCAAAAGTGCAGGTCCACCTTTGGGTCCGATGCTTTAGCTTCGTGCCTGCGGGGCCGATGAGCCCCCTCGCTTGGCGGCAAGCCAGATCGTGTGTCTTGCGCCGCCGCCCGTTCGCTTGGCGCGGGCACCGACTTCGTCCACGCTAAATCCCACCTTGCGCAGGCGCTGGGTGAAGGCTCTGTTCGGTGCGGATGACCACACGGCCAGGATGCCGCCCGGCGTCAGCGCCGACCGGGCATAGCCCAGTCCTGGCAGGTCGTAGAGGCTGTCATTCGCGCTGCTCGTCAAACCTTCCGGCCCATTGTCGACGTCGAGCAGGATGGCGTCGTAGGCAGACCGGCTTGATCTTATCAGGCGCCCGACATCCCCCTCATGGATGCTGACACGCGGATCGTTGAGGCTGTCGCCGAAGACTTCCGCCATCGGGCCGCGCGCCCAGGCCACGACAGCCGGGAGGAGTTCGGCCACGGTCACCTGAGCGTCGGAGCCGAGTTCGGCAAGTGCCGCGCGAAGCGTAAAGCCCATCCCCAATCCGCCGATCAGGATCTTCGGTCGCTCACGCCCCTGGATTCGCTGGCACGACAGCTTGGCGAGCGCCTCCTCGGAGCCGCTCAGGCGGCTGTTCATCAGCTCGTTGCTGCCCAGCATGATGGAGAACTCGGTACCGCGCTTCTTGAGGCGCAGTTCGCCCCCGTCACCGGGGATTTTCGCTGTGTCGAGTAGGACCCAGGGGATCATGAAGTGCTCTTCGTACGATAGTGATTTTCTCGTCCCAGCTCATGCACGGTAGAATGCACCTGCCGGGAGCAGTCAGACGATCAACGCACGCTCCCACATGCGTTCGGTCACCGCGTTAAGGTCTCCTGCACGAGCGTGTTCAAGCAACGCTTCCGGCAGGGCCATTCGCCGTCGGAGCGCAAGGCTCCTATCGCTTGCCGCCGGACGGTTTCGCCGGCGTCCCGCTTTTGCCCTGGTTCGCGAAGGGCGAGGTCGGGATTGCATCCTTGGGCTTTTCCTTCTTCGGCTTCTTCGCCTCGCGATTACTGCGCTGTTCGCCTCTGGCCATGGCGGGCCTCCGTTAAACGCTTGTCAGTGAGATCATCTCAGTCGTCGGTCGTCTTGTCGAGCAGATGGTCGAAATCGGCCATGACGCGGTCGATCAGTTTGCGCCGGCGCAGATCGCTGGCATCCAGGCCCTGCGCGAGAAGACCAAGCAGGTAGCGTGCCTTCTCGACGGCCTCGTGCCAATCGCTGGCTGGCGCGGCTGCCAGCAGGTCTTCGAGTTCCGCCTGTCTGGTGCGCAGCGCCTGCTGGTCGGCTTCGACCTCGGACCGCAGGCGTCGAAGATCGGTCGCCTTCTGAGCCGCCATGCCGCGATGAGCGTCGAGATTGGTTGGTTGATCAGCCATCGTCTGTTCCTCCGCGTCCGTTACCCTCGTGCCCCCAATGGGTCGATTACTTAAGCGCGTTCGATCAGCAAGCGGGCCAGCATCTTGGCCACGCGCTCATTCTGTCCAACGGGCTCAGGCGTCACGCCCTGCCATTCATGCGCTCGAAGTGCCCACCCGATGTCCGACACGCTGCCGAGCGGCTCATGCGGCCAGGCAGGCTCGCCCGTCGGTGCCAGGATCATGAACTGCCGCGAGGCCTTCATGCCCACGCGGGCGACGTATAGAATCTCGTCGCCCCGTCGCAGCAGCGCAACCGGTTCGTAAATCTGCGATCCCTCGAAGAAGGCGTCTCCGCTGGTCAAATCTCGGATATCCGAGCTGTGATCTCACCTTCGCGCACGGCGCGCTCGCCGAAGCCGGAGGACTTGATGCGGTAAGAGAATTCACCGGTGTGGTCGGCCGGCATGAGGCGGGTCACCTCGTAGATGCCGCTCGCACTTGCACGCTTATCCGAAATACGCGGATGGGTGATGCGGACCATCTGATTAACCCGGTACTTATGGGACATTCTGTTCTCCTGAAAATTGATCATCATTAGGCTGGCTACAAATGAAAAAGCCGCTCCCATGCGGGAGCGGCTTCAAGGCTTAGCGGCGCAGGTCTGTAGCCTGTGCCCACCATGAGCGGTTAGGCCATCTCGATGTTGTTGACGGCAACCTTGCCCGAACGGCGATCCTCGGCGGTGTCGAAGGAGACCTTCTGGCCTTCAACGAGACCGCGCATGCCGGCACGCTCGAGAGCGGTGGCGTGAACGAACACGTCCTTGCTGCCATCGTTCGGCTGGATGAAGCCGAAGCCCTTCATGTCATTGTAGAACTTCACTGTGCCCGTAATCATTGGGGTAACCTTTCGCAGTTTTTGCAGATGCGCGTGAGGGGAGAGCGCGCAGAAGCGCGACCTCAACTCGGTTCGTCGATGTAATGGTAAGAAAGTCCGAACGTGCGCCTGGAAAAACCAAAAGCGAAACGACCCGATTGTCCGGCCAAAATCCGATAACAATTATATAGATCTTTTCCTGATCAATAGCAAGCTCTGCCGGCCACTTGTTTTATTCTGGACGAAAACTCGAAGAAGTCTTTTCCAGATCGACGGCGAGCGAAACCGACTGCGAACCGGCATCGCCCCCCTGCTGTTCGAAGTCGAAGCCGTGTTCATGCTGGACGAGTCCCAGCATCGATCGGGCCGTGCAGGTTGCCGAATCCGCTTGCGAGCGTGTAAGAGCCTGCCCTCGCAGCGATGAAAGTCCGCTCATGCAAGTACAGGCACCCGTTGAGAACCAGCCGCTTGCTGGACGCCGTGAGTGGATCGGGCTCTGCGTTCTGTCGGTCGCCTGCCTGATCTACTCGATGGACTTGTCCGTCCTCTTTCTGGCGATGCCCGCCATCGTGGCGGATCTTGACCCATCGGCATCCGAACTTCTCTGGATCAACGACATCTACGGCTTCATGGTCGCGGGTTTTCTCGTGACCATGGGCACGCTCGGCGACAGAATCGGCCGCAGGCGCGTGCTGCTCATCGGCGCCTCCGCGTTCGGCGCGGCGTCCGCGCTCGCTGCATTCTCAAGCACGGCCCAGCAGCTCATCATCGCGCGCGCTTTGCTCGGCATCGCCGGCGCCACATTCGCGCCATCGACCTTGTCCCTCGTGGTCAATCTTTTTCACAACGAAAACGAGCGCCACCGCGCCATCGGCATCT
>JAJFBI010000211.1 GCA_020697385.1 Microvirga sp.
AGTGCAACATCCTGCGTGTACCCATTCTTAGCCCTCCCACGCGACTACGTAGCCGCAGTGCGGTCGTCGCTCGGGTAGCCCCAGCACAACGTCGGGGGGAGCGCAATTTCTACTTCAGTGCCGACGAGGTCCTGGAGACTTGTGCCGAGCTGCATCGCTTCGATACGCCCGCCGAGCACAGCGAGCTCGTAGATGGTCTGAGCGCCCTGATAGTGCTGCGCCAGCACGCGGGCCGTGAACCGGTTCGGCTCGCCGCTCGCAAATGCGCCGAACCGCACGTTCTCGGGACGGATCGCAAGCCGCACCGCTTCACCACTTCCAACGCCCGGGGGCAGCCAGACGCTGAGGTGATCGCCGGACGACACTTCTATTGTGCCGAACTCGCCGTTGCGCTGGATGACGCGGCCGGCGAGGAGATGGGAGGCTCCAGTGAAGTTCGCGACGAAGAGGTCGGCGGGCCGATTATAGATGTCGGCGGGCGGCGCCATCTGAAGCATCTTGCCGTCCCGCATCACGCCGATGCGGTCGCCGAGCACGACCGCCTCCGCTTGATCATGGGTCACGTAGACGGCGGTCACGCCCGCATCCTTCACGATCCGGCGCAGGTCGTCGCGAAGGCGCAGACGCAGCTTGGCGTCGAGATTCGATAACGGCTCGTCGAGGAGCAGCAGCTGCGGGTCGTAGGCAAGGCTTCTGGCAAGCGCCACCCGCTGCATTTGCCCGCCCGAAAGCGCCACGACGGAGCGATCCGCGTATTCCGAGAGCCCAACGAGCGCGAGCACCTCGTCGACTTTGCGGGTGATCTCCGCGCGCGGCATGCGTCGGTGCCGCAGCGGATAGGAGACGTTCTGGCGCACGGTCATGTGCGGCCAGACCGCATACGATTGGAACACCATGCCGAGATTGCGCAGACGCGGGGGAACAAGCACGCCCCGCTCCGGCGCGGACACCACCCTCCCGGCAATCGCGATCTCGCCCGAGGTCGGATGCTCAAGCCCGGCGATACAGCGCAGAGTCGTCGTCTTGCCGCAGCCCGAGGGTCCGAGCAGAACCACGATCTCGCCGGGGGCGACGCGGAAGCTCACATCGTCCACGGCAGCGGACCCGCCGGGAAACTTCTTGATCAGCCGCTCAACACGCAGTTCGGCCGACATGGCTGGTTCCGGTGGTCAGTGCCGAACCGTCACTGTCGATAGCCGTAAATCTTGTTCCACTCCTCGACCCAGACGTTGCGGAGATGGTCGTCCTTCATGTCCGGCACCCAGACCTTCACCACCTTCGGATCGAAGCCCTCCGGATAGACGGGCGCCGTCTTTAGGGAGGTGAGATTGCCGAGCTCCTTGATCATGAAAGTCTGGCCTTCCTCCGAGAGGCACCAGTTGAGGAAGAGCTTGGCGGCATTCGGATTGGCCGCGGTCTTCGGGACCGCGGCCGCATAGGGGTCACCGGCACGCCTTCAGGCGGGAAGAAGATCTCCAGCGGCGCGCCGTCCCGTTTCTTCGTCCATACGATGTTATAGAGCAGCGGCGCGATCGTGATCTCGCCGCGCACGAGGGCGTCAGAGGCCGGCGCGCCTGAAGGGTAGAGCCGAGGCTTCGTCGTGGCCTGCTTGGCCCAGTAGTCCTCACCGAGAATCTTGCGCTCGAATAGGATGCGGGTCCAGGTCGTGCCACCTGATGGCGCGATCACCTGGCCGATCTGACCGTTGCCGTATTCGGGCTTGGTCAGATCCAGCCAGGATTTCGGCGGGTTTTTCACGAGCGCGCTGTTGTAGGCGATCGACCAGCCAAGGGTCACGCGCGGCCACAGCTTCGGCGAGACGAGCACGGAGGGCAGGTAGTCCGCGGCATTCGGCGGGGCGTAATCCTGAAACAGGTCCTGCAGCTCCAGCATAAGTCCGCGGTCGGAATGGTCGATGACGTCCGCGGCGAGCTTGCCGGCCGCAGCCTCTGTCTTGATCCGGGTGATGAGCTGCCCGCCCGGCGCGCGCACCATCTCGATTCGCACGAACGGGAAGCGCTTGTTGAAGGCTTTGATGACCTCCTGCTCCACCTCGGTGAAATTTGCGGTGTAGTAGACGATCTTCCCTTCCTTCTTCGCCGCTTCGATGAGATCAGGCGGGCCGAAGGGGTTCTCGCGGGCGGCCCGCGCCGGCAAGGCGAAGGCGGCAAAGGCAGCGCTCCCGCCAGCCTGAAGGGCGCGCCGACGTGTCAGCGAAAGCTTCATGCGGGTCTCCTCCCGTTCATGCCGGCCTTGTTCAGCCGGTCCTTCCGAGCCCCACTTTGTTGGAGGCTCCACGGGAGAGAAGGTGCGCGATTGCGATGGCAACGGCAAGCAGCATTGTCTGGATCAGGCTGAACGCCGCCGTGATGCCGAGATTGCCGCCTTCGTAGTAATCGAGCAGCAGCACGGCCATTACCATCGTCTCGCTGGTGTAGAGGAAGAGCGAAGACCCGAGCTCGCGGATGGCGAGAATGAACAGGAGCGCCATCGCAGCCACCACTCCTGGCCGCGCGAGCGGCAGCACGATCGCGCGGATCGTCCCCACGAGCCCTCTGCCGCAGATCCACGAGGCCTCCTCCAGCTCGCGGTGGATTTGCATGAGCGAGCTCGACAGCGCCTTGATGGTATCGGGCATGAAGCGGGCGATGAAGGCGAGCGCTAGGATCCAGATGGTGCCGTAAAGCCCGCCCGGCAGCCCGATCCAGGCCCAAAGATACGCGACGCCGATCACAAGTCCGGGAATCGCGACCGGCAAGGTCGAGATCACATCGATGCTCTTGCGGGCCGGAGCCTGCGTCCGTGTGACGGTGTATCCGATCGCAAAAGCGAACACGCCTCCCAGCACTGCGGTGATGAGCCCGACCTCGATGGTGTTGATGACGGAGCGCAGCACCAGCGGATTCGCGAACAGCCGATCGTAATGAACGGAACCGTAGGCTCTGAGATCGAACAGAGCCGCGATGTCGCGGATGAACATGAACTTACGGAACGATGCGATGACAAGCGCAAGCGTCGGCAGAACCACCACGATCAATAGGTAGATAACCGCCAGCGCGAGAGTGAGGTAGCGCCACGGCCCGAGCTTCAGCTGCGCCGGCCGGAACGCCCTGCCGGCGACCGTCGTGTAGGATCGCCCCGACAAGACCCTCTGCTGCAGCCAGACGAGGACTCCGGTCACGACCATCAGGATGATCGCGACGGCGGCCGCCGTGCTGTAGAGCGGCGGCGACCAGGCGGTGAGCTTGAAGATGTAAGTCGTGAGCACCGGGATATTAGCAGGCGTGCCGAGCACCGCCGGGATGCCATAAATGCCGAGCATTACGATGAACGATAAAAGCATGCCCGAGACGATGGCCGGCAGGATCAGCGGGAACGTGACGGTCAGAAGCGTGCGCGTCGGGTTTGCGCCGGACACTTCCGCCGCCTCCTCGAGGGCGGGATCCATGTTCCGAAGCGCCGCCGAGGTGAACATGTAGACGTAAGGCGCGTAGTACATGCCGAACACGATGATGAGGCCCGCCATCGAATAGACGTTCACGCGCCAGTCGAGGCCGAACCCGGCAAAGATCGTGTTGAGGAGGCCGGTTCGTGGCGAGCCGAGGATCGACCACGCGACCGCGGCGACCAGTGGCGGCACGAAGAGGGGCAGTATGCTGGTCGCGGCGATGAGCGTCTTGCACGGCGTGTCGGTTCGCACGACGATCCAGGAGAAGGTGAGGCCTATCACGACTGCGACCGCCGTACCGGCGCCGCACACCACGAGGGAGTTGATCAGCGCCGCGTGCACATTCGGGTTCGCTAGCACTGCAATGAAATTAGCGGGCGAGAGGTCGCCCACACGGATGCCCTCGACGATCGGATTGGCATTGGTGAGGGCACCGACCAGCAGCATCGCGATCGGGTAGAGGACGAGAAACGCAAGCGCGACGAGGATCCCGCCGCTCCACAGCCAGCGTGCCAGCGGCAGCCTCGGCGCGCGCGCCCTCGCGACCGGCAGGACAAGCGCGTTCGCCGCCTGCGCCATCACGCGACGCCTGTTCTGCCCTGAGAGCGGATCCGCTGCATGGCCGAAAGGCTAGCGCCATCTGCAGCGGCCAGCAAAGCCCCATTCGGTCCCGAATACCCCTCCCTGTAACCGCGAAGAGACTTGCCGTTTCAGGCGCAGGGCTCCCAAAATTTGGGGCGCGCTACGAGCTCGGCTCGCCAGCCACACTGAGCCCTTGAACTTGGTGCTTTCGGATCAGCTCGGACACGAGGCCGCCCCGCAGCGCCTCGCGAACGAAATCTACGAGGTAGGGTAGAGCGATGTCCTTCGCGCGGGGCGTGCCGATTGCCTGCTGAACTGCCATGAACCGGCCGCTCAGGATGCGAGCCCCTCGAATGCTCACCACGTCCGAGATCAGGCGGGGGCGCAAGCCAGCAATTGCATCAAGCCCCTGCTCGATGAATGCCTTCAACGCCTCGTCCAAGGTCCCCGATCGTATCAGCGAGGCATGCCGAATGTTCCGATCGAGCCAAAGACCGTACGCCGTACGTTCCGTCACCGAGATGCGAATCCCAGGTGCATCGACTTCTTGCACCTTTTGAAATCGAGACTCGCTCGTGACGAGGTAAGTCGCCTCGATCTCCGCATAGGCCGGCGTGAAGCTGATCACCTCGGCGCGCTGCGGCTCCGCACCAAGCAAGGCGATGTCCCACTCGTCACGAGAGGCGGCGTCAGCCAGCTCCCCGGGCGAGGGATAGGTCACGTACTGCAAGGCGAGTCCGAGACTGTCCGCTACCGCGCGAGCCATGTCCGGGGCGACGCCCCCAGGCTCACCAGCCGGCGTGCGACCCGACACCAGCAGAAAATTAGAAAGATTGATGCCGGCCCGAAGGATGCCCGACGGCGAGAGCCGCCTGCGCACTTCGGTCGCCATTGGCGCGATGTTCGGCTCGAAGGCCATCGTCCTCTCCGGCTGGTGAGGGTGAGTCTAGCCTCGCCCCGGCCGAACCGTCCTAGCCCACTGAGCCTGCGAATGTCAGGCCGTCGGAGGCGCCGAGCGGCGGGTGTGGCGCTCCAATGTATCCTCTCGCAAAACGATGTTAAGGCCCCGAGGTCGCGTAGCATGTTTAAGGACCGTCGCGGCATCATCTCACGTGGGCTTCGCGCGGCCGACCGGCGACCGAACGGAATTTGGCCACAACTGCGTGATAAGCGCCCGGAAGCCTGCGTTGAGGGGTGGAAATGCACGCACAAGCGGTTCTGTTGGTGAGCATCGCCATCGGTTTGTCTTCGGCACCAGCATACGCGCAGGAAGCATAGAGAGATCGGGCCGATTTCGATGCGGCAGCCGGGCGGCACGTGTTCGAGAACGTGCCGCTCGCAGATCCGACGGCATTCTCGCGCAGGCCGCGTGCCACCCCCGTTCAAGCGTACGCCGCACTGGAACGGCCAGCCCCCACAGGCGAGGCGTCGCTCGAGCGCGCCGAGTTCGATGCGAGCGCAGGCCGGAGAGTCCACGCCAGCGCACCAGCCGCTGCTGTCGCGCACGCCTCCGCGCGCGCAAGCCGTCCTGTCCGCGTGATCTTGCCCTCACCCTATGGACGATGAAGTCGGGCGCGCGGTCTGGGCGTGTCTGGCACCGGTTATCGCTTGTTCGGCGGCCGTCTAGTGGGTCCGCCTTAGTCCTTACAATCACTACCTTCCTCGAGGTTCGCTTTGAGTCAGACACTGCCGAGCGGCGTGCCAAGGTCAGCGTCCGCCTTGCCGTGAAGCCGCCCAAAAGCAGACAGGCCGCTTTCGGCCAGGATCGCTCATTCGGCTTCGCGCCCAAGTCGGTCAGAGAAGGCGATATCGCCATTGCCTGAAAGCGGACCTCATCCGAACTGATGCTCGTCACGACGGGCTGTATCGCCGGGACAGCTCGCTACGCGAATCGTAGGTTGCCTCGAAGATCGAG
>JAJFBI010000212.1 GCA_020697385.1 Microvirga sp.
CAGCATCGATACGCTTTTCGTCACCAAAGTCTACCGCGCCGAACTCACAGGCACCAAAGCCGAGCTTCGCAACCAGGAGTTGGAGGCTGCTTCCCTATCCATTGCCGAGGACGATGAGGCCGGCCAGCGCTGGTGCGCCAAGCATGGCTATCCTGGCTATACGTCCTACGCCTCCCTGAACGACCTGCCCTGGCGGGTCCCGGTCTTCGGCGACCTCCTGAAGGAGATCGACAAGCACGTAGCGGCCTTTGCCAAGGAGCTGGAATACGATCTCCAGGGTCGCAAGCTCGTCATGGACAGCCTGTGGATCAACATCCTGCCTCCCGGCGGAATCCACACCTCGCACATCCACCCGCATTCGGTGATCAGCGGCACCTATTACGTGACGATCCCGGAGGGGGCGAGCGCTCTCAAGCTCGAGGACCCGCGCCTCGGCTTCATGATGGCGGCCCCTCCCCGCAAGGCCAAGGCGAAGCCGGAGAACCGGCAGTTCGCCTATATGAAGCCAATCCCCGGCACGGTGCTGCTGTGGGAAAGCTGGCTGCGCCACGAGGTGCCCCTCAACGAGGCGGAATCCGAGCGCATCAGCATCAGCTTCAACTATTCCTGGCAGTAGAGGCATCGGGCGCGGCCAAAGAAAAATAGACGCCTCGTTTCCGGCGACAGGGATACGGCTCCTGCGCTAAAACATCGTCATGCAACTGCTCCGTGACGACGACACGCTTTTTGCCGCCCTGATCGCCCGCGATCCTTCTTATGAGGGCTTCGCCTATGTGGGCGTGAAGACGACCGGCATTTTCTGCCGCCTGACCTGCCCGGCCCGCAAGCCGAAGCGCACGAATGTGGTGTTCTTCGCCTGCCGGGACACGGCCCAGGAAGCGGGCTTTCGGCCCTGCCTGCGCTGCAAGCCTCTCGACATCAAGCCGCCTGCAAGCGCGGCTCTTCATACCTTACGAGAGCGGATCAAGTCAGAGCCCGACAGGCGGTGGAGCGCGGGTGACCTGAAGGCGCTGGGCTACGATCCCTCGACCGTGCGCCGCGCCTTCCAACGCGAATACGGCGTCACCTTCGCGCACTATGCCCGCTCGCAGCGGCTGGGGCATGCGCTCGGCACCCTGCAGCAGGGAGGCTCGGTCATGGATGCGCAACTCGATGCCGGCTACGAATCCGGCAGCGGCTTTCGAGAGGCCATCAGCAGGCTCATCGGCGATGCGCCGATCCGCATGGTGGCGCACCAGATCCTCACGGCGCAATGGCTCGACACGCCCATCGGCGCCATGCTCGCCGTGGTGGACGATGCCGGCGTCCACCTGCTCGAATTCGCCGAGCGGAAGGCGCTTCTCAACGAGATCAAGCGGCTGCGCGAGCGTGTCGGACCGATCCGTTTCGGACATCACCCGATGCTCGACAGGCTCGCCGCTGAGGTCGAGCAATATTTTTCAGGACAGCTGACAACCTTCACCGTGCCGGTCCTCCAGACGGGCACGGCATTCGAGGTCAGCGTCTGGAATGCTCTGCAGCAAATCCCGGTCGGTCAGACACGCAGCTACGGCGCCCTCGCCCATGCGATGGATCGCCCGAATGCCGTGCGGGCAGTAGCACGGGCAAACGGCGCCAATCAGGTGGCGATCATTGTTCCCTGTCACCGGGTGATCGGCGCCGACGGCTCCATGACCGGCTACGGCGGCAAGATCTGGCGCAAGCAATGGCTGCTGAATCACGAGCTGCGCATGACAGCATCATAAAATCGAAGCCCCGAGGATACAGATGTCCGATCAAGTCATGAAGGCCCAATCGTTCAAGGCGCTCCACATCCCGGGCCGTCCGATCATCCTGTTCAATGTCTGGGATGCGGGCACGGCGAAAGCCGTTGCGGCCAGCGGCGCGAAGGCGCTTGCGACCGGCAGCTGGTCCGTCGCTGCGGCTCATGGGTTCGAGGACGGCGAGCATATGCCCTTCGATCTCGCGCTGGCCAATCTGGAACGCATCACGGCCGCAACCGATCTACCCATCACCATCGACTTGGAGAGCGGCTATGGTGTGACGCATGACGGTGTCGGCATGACTGTCGCCCGCGCAGTTGAGGCGGGTGCCATCGGCTGCAATCTCGAGGACAGCGCGCGTGAGACCGGGCCTTTGCGCGCGATCTCCGAACAGGCGGCGCGGCTTAAGGGTGCGCGGCACGCAGCCGACGGACTGGGCATTCCCGCCTTCATCAATGCGCGCACCGATGTGTTTTTGATCGCTCCGGCCGATGCACACGAGAGCCTTGTAGCTAAGGCCCTCGAACGCGCCCGCGCCTATGCCGATGCCGGCGCGGATGGCTTCTTCGTACCGGGCCTCGTCGATGAGACGTTAATCGCCCGTGTCGTCGAAGCGTCACACCTGCCTGTCAACATCATGGCGAGCGCAGCGGCGCCGTCGGCTGCGCGTCTCGCAGAGCTCGGCGTCGCCCGCATCAGCCACGGCCCCGGACCATATAGGGCAATGATGAAGGCGCTTGAGAATGCTGCGAGAGAAGCCCTGCTCTGACAGGGCTCGCCTCAACTCAAGCGCGCGCCTTCTCGATCTTCGGCAGGAAATAGGCGAGCAGCCCAATGGCGGGCAGGAACGAGCACACTTTGTAGACGGTCTCGATGCTCGTCATGTCGGCAAGCTGTCCAAGCGCTGCAGCGCCCAGGCCGCCCATGCCGAAGGACAGGCCGAAGAACAGGCCGGCGATCATGCCGACGCGTCCGGGCACGAGCTCCGTGGCATAGACCAGGATGGCCGAAAAGGCGGAGGCGAGCACAAGGCCGATGATGATGCTCAGCACCGCCGTCCAGAACAGGCCGACATAGGGCAGCAGGAGGGTGAAGGGCAGGACGCCGAGGATCGAGATCCAGATCACGTAGCGGCGCCCGATTCTATCGCCGATCGGGCCGCCGAGCAGCGTGCCCGCCGCAACGGCCCCGAGGAAGATGAACAGGTAGACCTGCGCATCCTGCACCGATAGCTGGAACTTCGAGATCAGGTAGAAGGTGTAGTAGCTGGTGAGTCCGGCCATGTAGAAGTTTTTCGAGAAGACCAGCAGCATCAGGATCGTGATCGAGACGGCGATGCGCCTGCGTGAGAAGGAAGACTTCCGCTCCGCCGCTTTCGGCTTCGCCTTCAGCTCCACCAGTTTGTCCCGGTACCAGCGCCCGACTCCAAACAGGATCAGCATCGCGAGCAGCGCCACGGCGGAGAACCAGGCGATGCTGCCCTGGCCGAACGGCACGACGATGAAGGCCGCAAGCAGCGGCCCCAGCGCCGTGCCTGCATTGCCGCCGACTTGGAACACCGACTGCGCCAGCCCATGGCGTCCGCCGGACGCCATGCGGGCAACGCGGGAGGATTCCGGATGGAAGACCGATGAGCCCATGCCGACGAGGGCCGCGCCGAGAAGCAGCAGCGGATATGAATGGGCCTGTGAGAGCGTCAGCAGGCCGATGAGGGTGAAGCCCATGCCGACCATAAGTGAGAATGGCTGCGGCTTGCGGTCCGTGAACGTGCCGACCAACGGCTGCAGCAGCGATGCGCTCATCTGGAAGGTGAGCGTCAGCAGGCCGATCTGACCGAAGTCGAGACGGTAATTATCCTTCAGGATCGGATAGATCGCCGGAAGCAGTGACTGGATCAGGTCGTTCAGCAGGTGCGAGACGCTGATGGCCGCCAGGATAGGCACCGCGACCCGCTCCGCCGAGGTCTGGAGAGGGGTAGCGGTCATGAGAGGTGATTTGGTGTCCATCGGCGTTCTTTATGATCGACCCGAGCGTGAGGCTTGAGGCCTTTGCGGCGTTTCCGATCCTCCTATAGCGCAGAACCGGACGCTGATCTCCTTCCGATCCTGCAATCCAGGGCTACGGCGCAGGCGGGACAAAGCCCCTGTTCAGACTGGCATCATCAATAATGAAACAAAATATCATTTGAGTCACAACTTTTTCTCAATTCGGTTCTAATGACCGAAACCAATCAATAAGCCCGGCAACCGGGACAAGAATTTGTATAAGGGGTTTTTTCAATGTCTCAGGCTACGTCCTACGAGCAATTGATGCTCGAACTCGTCAACCGTGAGCGCACGAAAGCCGGAGTCCAGCCGCTCGCCTTCAACGATGCCCTCAACGAATCGTCGGACGCGCACAGCAACTGGATGATTGCCGCCGATGTCTTCGACCACACGGGGGTGAGCGGTTCATCGCCGCATCAGCGGATGGCGAATGCAGGATACAGCTTCACCGGCTCCTATGCCTCGGGCGAGAACATCGCCTGGGCCAGCCTGCGAGACCCCGCTGGGCTGCAGGACGAGGTGGAGCTCTTGCACACCAACCTGATGAACAGCACGGGCCATAGGGCCAACATCCTCAACGGCAACTTCCAGGAAGCCGGCATAGGGTTTCAAACCGGCGGCTACCAGACTTGGGACGCGGCCTTCGTCACGCAGAACTTCGCCCGCTCGGGCACCAAGGCTTTCCTGACCGGCGTCGCCATGGGCGACAAGGACGGCGACCGGTTCTACGACATCGGCGAAGGGCTTGGCGGCCTCACCGTCTCGGCTGTCAGCGCGAGCGGTGCCACGACCACGACTACGACCGGGAGCGCGGGCGGCTACAACCTCGCCTTGGCGGCCGGTACCTATACGGTCACGTTCTCGGGCGGCAGCTATGCCCCTGTCAGCAAGCAGGTGACCATTGGCAGCGCGAATGTGAAGCTCGACCTTATCGATCCGACGATAGGCAGCACGACCGCACTCAGCAGCGCGATCAACGGCACGGCAGCGGGTGAGACGCTCAAGGGGACATCGGCCGCCAATACGGTCAAGGGCCTGGGAGGCAACGACAAGCTGTATGGCCGCTCGGGTAACGACAAGCTTTATGGCGGGACCGGAGCCGACAGGCTTTTCGGTGAAACCGGAAACGACAGGCTCTATGGCGGCGACGGCAAGGATATCCTGACGGGCGGCGCGGGCAGCGACATCCTAAGCGGCGGCGCCAATGCCGACACCTTCCGCTTCACAGGCAAGTGGGGTGCGGACAAGGTCTCCGACTTCAGGGACGGCATCGACCGGATCGACCTGCGCGGCAACGGCTTGAGCTTCCGTGAACTCAGCATCACACGAGGCAACGGCGACAGCGATGGCAAGATGGACGATGTGATCATCAAGGCCGACGGCCAGTCGATTGCGCTACTCAACGTGAAGGCCTCGCTGATCGGCGCCTCCGACTTCCTGTTCTGAGCTCACGTCACAGTCGCAAGTGAGGAAGGCGGGCTGGAAGCCCGCCTTTTCATCATCGGGCCTCTCAAGCTTCCTCACCATACCAGCCTTCAAGGCTCACAAGAGCGTGTGGAAGGCGACGATTGCGGAACGCAGGTTCAATCCAAGTTTTGTCTGGCAGCAACAAGATAGCCGAACAAACGATGCGCCTTTTCCCAAAAGCCGGGTTGCCGCTCCTGCTCATGATGGCCGGAACCATCGGTGCCGCAGCCCAACCCGCCTCTCCTCCCCCGATTGCGCCCGACACTCGGCTGATCGAGGAGGCGGTGGAACGCGCCAAGAGCCTGCCCAATCTCCGCTCGCTCATCGTTACCCATAACGGAACCGTTCTGGCGGATCAGGCGCTCGGAGGCGTGAGGCTGGATCGACCGACGAACATCAAGTCGGCCTCCAAGACCATCATGTCGGCTCTTGTGGGGATCGCCATCGAGCGCGAGGTTCTGCAGGGTGTGGAGCAGCCGGTGGCGTCGATCCTCGGTCAAAGCATCCCGTCGGATGCCGATCCGCGCGTGAGGCAGATCACCATCGGGCATCTCCTCTCCATGCAGGCCGGGCTGGAGCGCACCTCCGGCCGCAATTACGGTGCTTGGATCAGCAGCGGCAATTGGGTTCGTGACGCGCTATCGCGACCGTTCGTGGATGAACCCGGCG
>JAJFBI010000213.1 GCA_020697385.1 Microvirga sp.
CCAGTTTTCTACCGCCTCTTTCATCGCGCCGCGGATGAATTCGATGTACGTGGTGGTAAAGGCAATGGCCTCGCGGGCCTGAGCCATTGGTCGACCATGTCCTGGGATTATGAAATTGGGCCGAAGCCGATCCACCTCCTCGAGCGACTTGAGCCAGCGTTCGGTGTTGACATCGTCGCTGTTCATAAATGGTATCCGGCTGTTCTGGACAATGTCTCCGGCGAAGAGCACGCCGTCCGGCTGGACCATCATCATTATGTCGCTCGCCGAGTGAGCAGCCCCGGCATAGTGGAGAATGAACTGCTTGCCACCGAGAACGATGGTGATCTTCTCGCTGAATGAAATGTCAGGCGGCACCACTCGCGTGTGTTCATTTACCCAGGGAGCCAACGCATTGCGACGCTGCTGGAGCCGTGCGTCGGCTCTCTCGTCAGAGGTTGCATCATTTAGCTTGTATTCGGAAGCCCTATCCTGTCCGATGATGACGGCGCTCGTGTGATCGCGAAACGCTTGAAGGCCATAGATGTGATCGGCGTGGTAATGACTTACAATAACGTAGCGTATGGGTTTATCTGTGACCCGCCTGATCTCACTCAGCAGCGCCCAGCCCAAACTCGGGGTGCCGAGCGCGTCGAAGACGACCACGCCGTCGGCCGTGACGATAAAGCCAGCATTTGACGTGTTGCCCTCATTCTCAACGGCCGGGATACCGGGATTGCCGATGCTATAGTAGATCGGCGTGCCCGGCACTTGGCCGATCTGCAATGGCTTCGTGGTCGGAGTGTATTGCGCCGAAAGCAGCGACGCTGACGCGGCTGCAATGATGAAGGCTACCGCGAGTACCAGCAGCTTTCTCATTCGATGTTCCTACGATGTGGCAATCAAACCGCCTCGGCTTGCGGATCCCGGAGTAAGCATACAACCGTCAAATAGGCGAAGCCCTTGGCCTGCAGTTCGGCGACGCTGACGACGCCGGACACGAACTGCAATGCCGCATCCGAGCGCGTTTTTGCCGGATCGGTCTTCAGGCGTTTATAGGTAATTTGACAAAGGTAGGCTTCAAGACCGAATTTGTCCGGATCAACCGCACGACGCGTTCGCGCTGCGGGCACCAAGGCCGGCCTCTCCAAGCGAGAACGCAAGTAATCGGCGTCTGCAAGGCGTCTCCGGCCACTCCTGAGTAAGTATCGCAGGCAGCGCCATCGACACTACTTGGAGCCGGATTTACTCGGGCGAGCGTTCTGCCAACTAAAACTCGGGCTCGTTGAGGAGATCCCGCTGAGCCGCGGTAACCGCTCCGAGGGCTTTCCTCGTCAGTGCATCTGGCCATATTGACTGATGTGCAGATGCATGATGGCCAGCAAGTCACGATCTACGTCACCTCTCGTTCGTTAGTTGACGTGTTTTGGTGCGCGGCGCCCCGGGGCAGCCTGATTGTTACGACCGATTCGCTATTCGACAGCGAAGGGATTTTTCCACCCTCCGGCTCGAGTGGGTACCCGCGGCGGATAATGCGTCGCGAGGTAGTTAAGGATCAGTTCGCGCTCGTTGCCCCGGATATCCGGCATGTTATGCCGTTTTGTCATCCAGGTGAGGCTGTCGTCCCACTGCGGCTTAGTCAGGCCCTGAGCGGCGACGAGCTTGAAGTTATGGCAGGCGGTGCAGGCATAGAAAGTCTCCTCGCGGCCCGGGGCCTCGGGAAGCTGCTCGGGCGTCTCGTCGCTCGGCCGGAACTGCGCGCCTGCCGGCGCAAGGCACAGCCCCACCGCTACGAGGCCGAAGGCGGCCTCCCGCATTCGTCGAGCGATCATCCTCGCACCCGGTCAGCCAACCAGCACCGCGATGCGGTGCATGGGGTTGCCGCCGTAGCCCTGCGGATTCCAACTTCCGGCGATGTGGGGCTGCATCTTCCCGCTCGAATCCGTCGCCCGGACCCAGAGCTCGTAGTAGCCGTCGAAGGGCAGCGGCAGGCTGGCCGCCCAGCGCACCCAGTCGAAGCGGTTGCGCGGCGCTTCGGTCTTGGCTTGCGTCCAGGTGGCGCCGAAATCGTTCGAGACGTCGACGCGCGCGATGCCGAGGTCGCCGTCCCATGCCGCGCCGCGGAGCGCGATCATGCGCGTGCCCGCGTGCAGCTTCGTCCCGTTCGACGGGTTCGTGATGATCCCGCGGACCGGCATCGACTCGAGGATGCGGAAGTTCGAATCGTCGGCCTTTCCGCCCGGGACCATCGGCTTGATCGCGACCCGGTACGACGTGCCAGTCATGCCCTGGCCGTCATGCTCCCGGTCGCGGATCGTGATCTTCTTGAGCCACTTGTGCGACAGCGAGCCCGGCCAGCCCGGGATGACAAGGCGCACCGGCCCGCCATGGATGTTCGGCAGCGGCTCGCCGTTCATGGCCCAGACGATTAGGCCGTGCTCCTCCATAGCCTTTGGGATCGGCATGCCGCGGGAGAGCGCGTCCTTCGTGGGGTCGCCCGAGAGGTGCGGATCCGCGCCGTAATGGGCGGTGTATTTCGCCGTGTGCTTCAGTCCGGCGGCTTTTAGCACGTCCACGAGCGGCACGCCGGTCCATTCGGCGCAGCCGGCGCCGCCGTTGGTCCATTGGTTGCCGCGGGCCTGCGGCTGGAAAAAGGAGCGGCCGTTGCCGCCGCACTCGAGGACCATGCGGTAAGTCTTTGGCTGGAAGCGGCTCTTGAGCTCGCCGACCGTGAACTGGAGCTTATTGTTGACCTCGCCGTCGATAGTGATCGACCACTTGTCCGACTCACCCGTCGCATCGGGGATCTGGCCGTTGTTCCGGATGTAGAATTTCCCGATCGGGGTGGTGTCGTCGTCGAGAAGATGCTCGGGCGTCTCGGCGACAAGCGGGCGATCGCCGAGCACGACAAGACCGGAATCCTTGCCGGGGAAGTTCAACGTTTGCGGACGCTGGGGCGCTTGCCCGCCGGAGGCCGGCCCGCCTGGCGCCGCCGCGGGCTGCGCGAGCGCCGCGGGGACGAGACCGGCGGGTATGCTCTCCGAGAACGGGATTGCGCCGCCGACCGCCGCGCCCATGGCGGCAAGTCCAGCCCCGCCGAGGAAACCCCGCCGGCTCGTATCGGTGCGGCGCCCGAACACAACTGCATCGGCCCGTTCCGGGTCGTCGATATAGAGTTCCTTCAGGGTTCGTTCGGCTTTTCGGCTGGACATCGTTCCTCCAAGTTTCTTTCTAGGTTCCGGACCTTTTCCGTGTCACGTGAGATGGCCTCCGCTCGCGTAGCCAAGCCGCGTCTCTCATACCGACGCTCGGAGGCGAGCGCATCGGATCTTCACCTGCCGGACGAGAACAGAACG
The DNA here is from genome assembly GCA_020697385.1 of Microvirga sp. GTDB lineage: Bacteria > Pseudomonadota > Alphaproteobacteria > Rhizobiales > Beijerinckiaceae > Microvirga. The sequence continues at coordinate 3,336 of JAJFBI010000213.1, forward strand.
CACGCTGCAGCGCTCCAACGACCTCGCGTACCTCGGGACGCGATAGGGAGTAGTATATGTTCTTACCGTCGCGCCGCGTCTCTACAAGATCATCAGCGCGAAGCCGCGCCAGCTGCTGGGAGACGGCCGGCTGGCGCAGGTTGAGCATCTCTTCGAGCTGGGTGACCGAGCACTCGCCCTCGCTCAGGACACAGAGGATCAGTAGGCGGGCCTCATGGGAAAGCGCCTTGAGGAAGTTGCTGGCTTCACGTGCATGAGTAAGAAGATCATCGGTGCTGAAGAGCTGAGTTCGAGGGCGAGGCTTCGACTTCCGGGGTATTACTGAATTGGCTTTCATCTGCCGACGTATGGAAAGAGAGCGCAATCCGGACCTCCCTGGTGACGACCGCGGACTGAGCGTGATCCATGCCGCCCCACAGCTCTACTCGTTCACCGGCGAAGCCGGATCCATTAGGAGCGCCACGAGATCCTTGGTCTGCTCGACGGTCAGCACCTTGTTGGTGCCGAATCGGGGCATCAGGGAGCAGGCAAAGGTGGCGTGGGGGTTGTAGATCTTCTCATATACTTCCTTGACCGCCTCCGGCGTCGTCCCGCGCGCTTTGCCGTAGCCAAGGAGACTCGGACCTATCGTGCCGTAGCTGACTTCATGACGCGTAAGCTGATGGCAGGCATAGCAGTTGCCGCCATTCGGGTTCCGCGGCGGGTAGTCGGTAAAGCGCATGCCGTAGCCCGACTGGGCAAGGCGCTCGCCCTTCTTCCAGTCGCCGAGGAGCTTGCCGTCGTCGGGATAAGCAACCTTCGCGGCCTCGCGTTTCCTGATCGCCTCGAACTGCGCGGCCGAAGGGCTGTTGTCGGTCCCAGAGCACTCACTCAGCGTATCGTCGGGAATAAGCCGCGACTGCCAGTCCGGCGGCGCTGCCCGGAACGCCGCCTTGATCGCCGCCTCCGCGCGCGCGGGATCGACGGTCAACCTGTCCGCCGAAAGGGTGGAGGTCGCGAAAAGAGCGGAGAGGCCGACGGCGACAAGGATTGGCTTCATTGCGGCCTCCGCTCAGCGTTTGATTGCGGGAGCGGTGATCTCGCCGCCGTCCGCCTTGTTCACGAGGTAGGCGATCAGCGCGACGCTGGCTTCGGACCCGAACTCAAGCTCCGGCATGCGCATCTGCCAGTAGCAGTCGTAGAGCCGGTGCTGCATGGTCATGACATGGGTCGAGGAGACGCGATAGGCAGGCCACTCGCCTATCACCTTGCGCGCCTCCTCGGGGCTTGCGAGATGAGGCAGCCCCTGCAGGCGGATGCGCTTGCCGGGTTCGGCGTGGCAGGTCGTGCAGGCGAAATCGAACGGGCCGGAGCGCCGCTCGAACAGAGCCTGCCCGAGCGCCACCGCCTCTTTCTCCTTCGGATGCGCGGAGGGCGCCGCGAATCTCGCGCCGTTCGCCTGATGCGCAATCCAGGTCGCGATCGCGCCGAGCTCCTTAACCGGCTGGCCGCCGCCGGGATGCGGCCTCTTGATTATGTCGGCGCGATTGAAGCCCTGGAGCTTCTCCATGCACCAGAGAAGCCGGGTCTCGAGATCCATGACCTGGTCGGCATCGGCGAAGTAGCGCGGCAGCTCGGCAAAGGCGCCCTCGACCTTGCCAGGGCCCTTGCCCAGATCACAAGCCTCAAGTGACACGTTCTTCGGCCCGCGCGGCGTTGCCCACAATGTCTCGCCGCGGTCAACGTCTAGAAGGCCGGGGTTGCTCCACGGATCGTCTTTCAACATCTGCCGATAGTGCTCGATCGCCCTTTCCGTGTCGGTCTCCTGCCCGCGCAACGATGAGCGTTCAGAGGCAGAGGTACCACACCACGCGAGAGCAGCCACTGCAGCTGCGAACAATGCGCCTCGTCTCGTGAGCATTTGCCTCCCCAAAGAGTGGGCAGCGCGAAGCACGGCCATCTCCGCCGGAGAATACATCGCAAAATTTGGATGTGAAGCTCTGTCCGGAAAAATTTTGACCGGGAAGTTGCGAGACGAATTTTTGTGCGCTATGAGACTTGCAAAAGAACGAATGTGTGCAGGTCGGGCGGTCCGCGGGTCGCCCGCTGCCCCGCGGCACAGAGGAGACATAAATGCCACGACTGAATCGGCGTGAAGCAATAATCTTAGGCGTAGGCTTTGCGAGCCTCAGCTTTAGTGCCACGCAGGCCAACGCGAAAAACGATTCCGATGAGCTCATTAAGAAGTTCACCGGCGGCAAAGAGCCGGTGAAGGGCAAGGTAAAGCTCGACCTTCCGGAGATCGCCGAAAACGGCAACACGGTGCCGATGAACGTCGCGGTCGAGAGCCCGATGACCGAGCAGTCGTACGTCATGGAGCTGATGATCGTCGCTGACGCCAATCCGCGCGGTGGGATTGTCACGTTTCGCTTCTCACCGGTGAGCGGAATTGCAGAGGCAAATACCCGCATCCGGCTTGCCGAGACACAGAACGTGATCGCGGTGGCCAAGATGAACGATGGCTCCGTGTTCATGGACACGAAGCAGGTCAAGGTGACGATCGGCGGCTGCGGCGGGTAAGCGGAGAGTCGAGAAACAAGTTCACTGTCGAGTTGAACGGAAAGCCGCTTTTCGCGGCTGACATCGAGCCGGCGGTATCGGCAAACCCCTACATGCAGTTCAAATTCAAGGCTCAGGAGTCGGGGACTCTCACGTTCACTTGGATCGATGACGACGGCTCGAAGATCACGGCCCAAGAGAAGATCACGGTTTCGTAAGGTCGGTTCTAAGGTCATCAACTCAGTATCCAACCGTACCTCGGAAGAGGCAGGACGATGACGAGCCGCCGCGAGTTTCTTCAGATGGCGGCCGCTGCGGCGGCGATCCTGCCAAACGGGTGGACCTGCGCCTTCGCCCAACAGCGGCTCACGGAATCTGATCTGCTCGCCTTCGCGCCGCTCGGGAACGTCACGCTCGTTCACCTCACGGACATCCACGCCCAGCTCGTGCCGGTGCTGTTCCGGGAGCCGTCCACGAACCTTGGTTCTGGTGAGGCCAAGGGGCAGGTCCCGCACGTTTCCGGTAAGGCCTTTCTCGACCTTTATGGGATCAAGCCCGGCTCGCCCGAGGCGTACGCGCTGACGCCCGAAGACTTCGTCTCGCTGGCGCGCACCTACGGCCGCATGGGCGGCCTCGACCGCGTGGCTACGGTCGTTAAGGCGATCCGCACCGAGCGCGGCGAGCGCGTCCTGTTCCTCGACGGCGGCGACACCTGGCAGAACAGCTACACTTCCCTGATCACCAAGGGCCAGGACATGGTCGACTGCATGAAGCTCCTGAAGCCCGACGCCATGGTCGGCCATTGGGAGTTCACGCTGGGCGCCGAGCGTGTGAAGGAAATCGTCGACGAGCTCGGCTTCCCCTTCCTGGGCCAGAACGTGCGCGATAACGAGTGGAACGAGCAGGCCTTCGAGCCGACCGCGATGTTCGAGCGCGGCGGTGTGAAGGTCGCCGTCATCGGCCAAGCCTTTCCTTACACGCCCATCGCCAATCCACGCTGGATGATTCCTAACTGGTCTTTCGGCCTGCGCGAAGAGGACGTGCAGGCCAATGTCGAAAGGGTCCGCAAGGATGGCGCGGGCCTGGTCGTGCTGCTCTCCCACAACGGCTTCGACGTCGACCGGAAGCTCGCCGGACGCGTCAAGGGCATCGACGTCATCCTGACCGCGCACACGCACGACGCACTGCCCGATGTGGTCAAGGTCGGCAAGACCCTGCTCGTCGCTTCCGGCAGCCACGGAAAGTTCGTGTCGCGGCTCGATCTCGACGTGCAGGACGGCGAGGTGAAGGGCTATCGCTACAAGCTGATCCCGATCTTCTCGGACGTGATCGCCTCCGACGCCGATATGGCCGCGGCCATCAAGAAAGTGCGAGCGCCGCACGAGGCCAGGCTGGGCGAGGTGATCGGCAGGACGGGCTCGCTGCTCTACCGTCGCGGCAATTTCAACGGCACCCTTGACGACGTTATCTGCGATGCGCTCCTCGCCGAGCGCGACGCCGAAATCGCC
>JAJFBI010000214.1 GCA_020697385.1 Microvirga sp.
CACCAGCACGCCCGGCTTGCCGACAGCGGCGCCGGAGCCGGTGAACCATTCCAGCGTAAAGCCGCGCCAGGGCGGCGACGGGAACGGGCTCGCGTTGAAGGCGAAGATCGCCACGACCAGAAGCGGCGCGAACAGGAAGAGGTAGAACGCCGCGATGTAGAGCTTCCAGGAGAACGACGGACGGTTCATGGCGTCAGGCCTGCTTCAAGGTGGTGCCGAGGCTCTGGCCTGTGAGGCGCAGGCCCAGCCACACGATGGCCGAGGAGAGCAGCAGGAGCAGCATGCCGAAGGCGGCACCCTGAGGCCAGTTGAAGCGTGTGATGAACTGCGCGTAGATCTGCTCGGTGAACCACAGCCCGTTCTTGCCGCCGAGCAGCACAGGCGTGGCAAAATTGCCGACGGTGAGCATGAACACGATGATGCAGCCTGCCACGATGCCGGGCATCGCGTGTGGGATGACGATGCGGCGTAAAACCGTCCAGCGGCTGCCGCCAAGATCGTAGCCAGCCTCGACGACGGCAGGCTCCAGGCTTTCCAGCGCGTTGGCGAGCGGCACGATCATGAAGAGCAGCCCGCCATAGACGAGGCCGAGGATCACCGCGCCATCGTTGTAGAGAAGCTCCACCGGCTGGCTCGCAAGACCGATGGAGCGCAACGCGTAAGAGATTACGCCGGTCTCGCGCAGCAGGATCATCCAGCCGAGCGTGCGCACGAGTTCCGATACCCAGAACGGCAAGAGGCACAGCAGGAGAAGCATGGCCTTGACGCGGCCTTGCGCCACGCGAGCAATGTAAAGCGCGATGGGAAAGGCGAGCACCAGCGTGAGTGCGGTCACGAGGATCGACATGAAGGCCGTGCGCGCGAAGGTGCGCCAGTAGAGCGGCTCGGTGAAGAACTCGAGGTAATTGCCGATGCCGAACGCATAAACCCGCGGCGCCACGCGCTCGCTGAAGGAGAGAACGAGGATCTCCACATGCGGCAGCACGATGAGGAGTCCGAGCCACAGGATGGCGGGCGCGAGCAGCAGGAAGAGCATGAGGCGTGAGGCCTGCTTCGCGATCATGCGGCGAAGACCTTCATGGCATCGGCCGTCCAGCCCACATGAACGGGCGCTCCGACCTGAATGCCGGCGAGCGGACCCGCCTGCGGCAGCACGGCGCGCACCGGCTGCTCGAAGCCGGTTGTGTCGATGAGCAGGCTCGAAGCGGCGCCATCGAACAGCACGGCCGAGACGCGGCCCTCGAAGCGGTTGGGCAGGTTGCCAAGAGACGCGGGATCCTGTGCTAGGGCCACAGCCTCGGGCCGCACGAAGGCGAGCGCGTTCTTGCCTCCCGCCTCGCCCTGCCCCTGCACCACGGCACCGGACGGCAGACGCACGGTGATGGCGCCGTTGGAAACGGGCGCAGCTTCACCCTGCAGGCGATTCGTCTCGCCGACGAAGCTCGCCACGAAGGGCGTTGCCGGGTTGTGATAAAGCTCGCGCGGGCTTCCCACCTGCTCGAACCGGCCCTGGTTCATCACGGCGATACGGTCGGACATGACGAGCGCCTCGGACTGATCGTGCGTGATGTAGGCGAAGGTGGTGTTGAAGGTGCCTTGCAACTGCTTGAGCTCGATCTTCATGTGCTCGCGCAGTTTCAGGTCAAGCGCGCCGAGCGGCTCGTCGAGCAGCACGAGTGTGGGCTCCAGCACGAGGCATCGGGCAATCGCCACGCGCTGCCGCTGTCCGCCCGAGAGGGCCGTGACGCGCCGTTCACCGAAGCCTTTCAGCCCCACGCGCTCCAGCATACGGTTGGCGCGCTCCTCGGCATCCGCGCGGGAGACACCGCGGCAGGTGAGCCCATAGGCCACGTTCTCGCCGACGCTCATCATGGGAAAGAGCGCGAGGCTCTGGAACACCATGTTGACCGGGCGCCGGTTGGCGGGAACGCCGATCATCGATTTCCCGCGGATGCGGATGTCGCCGGAAGTCGGATGCTCGAACCCGGCAATCATGCGCATCAAGGTGGTCTTGCCGCAGCCGGAGGGTCCGAGAATCGAGAAAAACTCGCCGGGAGCGACGCTGAAACTCACGTCATCGACGGCGGCATGCGCGCCGAAGCGCTTGATGACGTTGACGATGTCGAGATCCGTGGAAGAGGCCATGACGCTGCCGATACAAAGAGTCATCCCCCAGATCGTTCTGGGGGATGATGGTCAATACAAGTGAAAGCTTACGAACCGGCCTTCAGGCGGTCGAGAACCTTGCCTTCGATCTCCTCGAGCCCCGCCGGCACGGCCGGATACCACCGGATGTTGTCGATGGCGGCCTTCGGGAAGCTCTCGGCGAACTGATCCTTCAGCTTGCCTTCCATGAGCTTGTCGGCGCCATTGGAGGCCGTGAAGTTGCCGGCGGCTGCGGCGACCTTTGCGGCGATCTCCGGGCGCATGTTGAAGTTGATCCACTTGTAGGCGGCGTCGTCATTGCGGCCCTTGGCGGGGATCGCGAAGGTGTCGACCCAGCCGAGCGCACCAGACTTCGGCGCGATGAACTTCATGTCCGGGTTCTCGGCATTGAGCTTCCATCCGCCCGTATCCCAGGCCATGGCAGCGACGATCTCGCCGGAGCGCACGGCATTGAGGAGCTGGTCGGAGCCTTCCCAGAAAAACTTCACGTTCTTTTTGCACTCGGCGAGCTTGGAGCCGACCTTGTCCATCAGAGCCGCATAGGCCTTTGCATCGCCGTAGGCGGCGAAGGGATCCATGCCGTTGGCGAACGCGAAGGCGATCAGCGCGGGGCGCTTGGCGCGGAAGCTGGTCTTGCCGGCAAGCGACGGATCGCAGAGATCGTTATAATCGGCCACCTTGGACGCCGCCTTGGTGTTCACCACGAGACCGTCCGTGCCCCAGATGTGGGGAACGCCGTAAACCTTGCCGTCCGCAGTGGTGTTCTTCTTGGTCGCCTCAAGCATGGAGGCGATGAACTGGTCGGACTTGAGCTTGGAAAGATCGAGCGGCTTGTAGATGCCGAACTCCGCCTGCGGGCCGGCGATGCGGTCCTGGCTCGGTTGAGCAAGATCGAACCCTGCACCTTGCGTGGCGCGCAGCTTGGAGATCATCTCCTCGTTATTCGAGGTGGTCACCTCGACCTCGATGCCCGTCTCCTTCGTGAACTGCGCCACGACGTCGGCCGGCGCATAGCCCGACCAAGTCAGGAGCCGCAGCTTCTCGGCGGCCTCTGCCGATCCGACGACCATGAGAGCGGCCAGAGCGGTTGCCAGCTTCAGGCTGGTGCGTTTCGTCAACATCCTCGTCCTCCAATGTGGTTGGGCTTTGCCCTTGTTCCCCAGTTGCAAAACTATATGACAGTTGCACGACGCGCTAGGGGTTTGAAGCCGGCTTAGGAATGAAAGGCTGTGCTGACACGGACCCCTCCCCCGGCTATGGATGGGCTCTCTCTGCAGGAGCCCTTAAGCCATGCGCAGTTTCTACCCCGAAATAGAACCCTATGAGACCGGCATGCTCGATGTGGGCGACGGTCATCGTGTCTATTGGGAATTGTGCGGGAATCCGAACGGCAAACCCGTGGTTTTCCTGCATGGTGGCCCTGGTGGCGGCTGCACGCCGACGCAGCGCCGGCTGTTCGACCCGGAGAAATACCGCATCCTGCTGTTCGATCAGCGCGGATGCGGACGCTCCACGCCCTATGCGAGCCTGGAGGCCAACACCACTTGGCACCTTGTGGCCGATATCGAACGGCTGCGCACAATGATCGGTGTGGACAAGTGGATGGTGTTCGGCGGCTCCTGGGGCTCGACGCTCGCGCTCGCCTATGCCGAGACGCATCCGGAGCGCGTGACCGAACTCGTGCTGCGCGGGATATTCACCCTACGCCGCTCGGAGTTGCTCTGGTACTACCAGGAGGGCGCCTCATGGCTCTTCCCCGACAAGTGGGAAGGCTTTCTCGCGCCGATCCCCGAGGAAGAACGTGGCAACCTCATGGCGGCCTACCGCAGGCGCCTGACCGATCCCGATCCGGCGGTTCAGGCGCAGGCCGCGCGTGCCTGGAGCCTGTGGGAGGGCGAAACGATCACGCTTCTGCACAATCAGGAATACAGCGACCAATTCGGCGACGAGCACTATGCCGTCGCCTTCGCGCGGATCGAGAACCACTACTTCGTCAACGAGGGCTGGTTCGAGGAAGGGCAACTCATCCGCAACGCCCATCGGCTGAAAGGCATTCCGGGCGTGATCATCCAGGGCCGCTATGACATCGCCACGCCGCCGAAGACGGCGTGGGATTTGCACAAGGCCTGGCCTGAGGCAGAGTTCATCATGGTGCCGGATGCGGGCCACGCGGTGAGCGAGCCGGGAATCACGCATCATCTCATCGAGGCGACGGATGCGTTTGCGAGACGGTGAAGCGACCCGTCATCCCGGACGGCGTTAGCCGATCCGGGATCGGCTGCAGAACAAGGCGCCAGAAATGCAACGCTGTCATTCCCGCGCAGGCGGGAATCCATAAACACTGACAGTGCCGGAATGGACATAGGTCGTGGTTATGGATCCCGGGCTCTGCTGCGCAGCCCCGGGATGACAGTGCTGGACTGGTTTGCACGATCCCGGATCGGCTACGCCGTCCGGGATGACGTCAGAAAAATCTACTTCGCCGTCCAGCCGCCATCCATCGACAGGTTGGCGCCCGACATCTGGCTCGCTGCGTCCGAGCAGAGGAACACGGCGAGACTGGCCACCTGATCGACGGTGACGAACTGCTTTGTGGGCTGGGCCTCGAGCAGAACATCGTTGATCACCTGCTCCTTGGTCAGCCCGCGCGCCTTCATGGTGTCGGGGATCTGCCGTTCCACGAGGGGCGTCCATACATAGCCGGGGCTGATGCAGTTCACCGTGATGCCATGCGTCGCGACCTCCAAGGCCACCGTCTTGGTGAGACCCGCAATGCCGTGCTTGGCTGCCACATAGGCCGACTTGAACGGCGAGGCCACAAGCGAATGGGCCGAGGCCGTGTTGATGATGCGGCCCCACCCGCGCGCCTTCATGCCGGGTACGGCGGCGCGGATGGCGTGGAAGGCGGAGGTCAGATTGATGGCGATGATCTGGTCCCACTTCTCGACCGGAAAATCCTCTACCGGCGAGACGAACTGGATGCCCGCGTTGTTGACGAGAATATCGACACTGCCGAAACTGCGCTCGCCGAGGCGGACCATTTCCTCGATCTCGTCGGCTTTGAGCATATTGGCCGGCGAATAGACGGCTTTGACACCGAATTCGGTCTCGATGCCGGCGCGGGTCTTTTCGATCTCGGCCTCGTCTCCCAGTCCGTTGAGAACGATATTCGCACCTTCCTTGGCGAACGCGCGGGCAATGGCCAGGCCGATGCCGCTGGTCGAGCCGGTGATGACGGCCGTTTTCGATGTCAAGGTCATGGTCTTCTCCGCATGGGCCTGGGCTCAGGCTCAGATGGCAGGTGGCATAGCACAAAGGGTGAGGCGGAGGTGAGCCTAGCAAAAAGGAGCATGGGGAACAGGCGCCGTGCGCAAGTCCGCCCATGTGCCGGGTGCATGTCCCTTTCCCCTTCCCTACCGTTGTGTGGCAGCCGCCGATATGAGATGGATCGGATGCCTTTGGACAACGCGATGGGGGCGTGGTGCCGACACCAAAGATTCTTCCCTGCGGCGACAGCGCCCTGACGGTCGAGTTCGGGAGCACGATCGACCCCGGTCTCAACGCCATGGTTCTGGCCCTCGACGAGATCGTCCGCACCCGTGCTCCCGCCGGGCTGATCGAGACGGTGCCGACTTATCGCTCGCTCACCATCCAGTTCGATCCGGCGTCGACCGACTACGATGCACTTGTGAGGCTCCTCGACGAGGGTCTATGGCGGCGAATACGGGAGCGACCTGGAGGAAGTGGCGGAGATCCATGGCCTGACGCCCACCCAGGTGATCGACATCCACTCGTCATCGGTCTACCGCATCTACATGATCGGCTTCCTGCCGGGCTTCACCTATCTCGGAGGCCTCGACAAGCGGATCGCCACGTCGCGCAGGCTTCATCCGCGGGCCAAGATCCCCGCCGGCACCATCATGATCGGCGGCGAGCAGGCCGGCATCGCCCCCATGGACATGCCGAGCGGCTGGCAC
>JAJFBI010000771.1 GCA_020697385.1 Microvirga sp.
ATCCGTGGACCCGCCGTGGGCGCGGGACTCGTGAGCGGCCTGCTTGCCGACATATCGATCGCGGCGAAGGATGCCCGCATTATCGACGGGCACACGCGTCTGGGAGTCGCTGCCGGCGACCATGCCGCGATCATCTGGCCCCTCCTCTGCGGCATGGCGAAGGCGAAGTACTACCTTCTCCTCTGCGAGGCCATCTCCGGCGCCGAAGCGGAACGCATCGGCCTGGTGTCCCTCGCCGTCGACGATAGCGAACTCGACGAGCGCGCCGTCCAGGTGGCGGCCAAGCTGGCGCAAGGCGCGCCGAGCGCGATCCGATGGACGAAGTACGCGCTCAACAACTGGCTGCGCGCCGCCGGCCCGATCTTCGACACGTCGCTCGCGCTCGAGTTCCTAGGCTTCGGCGGGCCCGAGGTACGGGAAGGGCTTGCCTCGCATCGGGAGAAGCGGCGACCGAACTTCCCGCAGGGGTCGCCAGTCTAAAGTCTCGATCAACCCTTCTTCGTTATCGGGCAGGCACTCTCGGACAAAGGCCGGAACGCCTTCTCGGCCGGGATTGTTGAGACGGTACGGTAGTAATCCCACGCCTGCTTTGACTCCGCCGGAGCCTTGACCTCGACAAGATACATGTCGTGGATCATGCGCCCGTTCGGCAGGAGCCTGCCGTTACGAGAAAAAGCATCCTCGACCGGCATCTCGCGCATCTTCGCTAAGACCGTCGTGGGGTCCTTGGTGCCGGCGGCCTGCACTGCCTTGAGATAATGCAGCACGCCCGAGTAGACCCCGGATTGGGCCTCGCCCGGCATCTTGCCGAGACGAGAATAAAAGCGCTTGCCGAAGTCGCGGCTCTTATCGTCCATGTCCCAGTAATAGGGCACTGCGAACTGCAGCCCCTGCATGACCGGAAGGCCGAGGCTGTGCACGTCGGTGATAAACGTCAACAGGCTCGCGAGCCGTTGCCCGCCCTGTTGCAACCCAAATTCGCGCCCCTGCTTAATGGCATTGATGGTCGCGTCCCCGCCCGAGGCGAGGGCGACAATCTTGGCCTTCGTGCCCTGCGCCTGAAGAAGGTAGGAGGAGAAATCGAGCGTCTGTAAGGGATGCCGCACCCCGCCCACAACCCTGCCGCCGTTCGCGGCGACGGCCTCGCGCATCGCCTGCTCCATGCTGTGCCCGTAGGCGTAGTCGGCCACGAGCATGAACCAGGTATCGAAGCCCTGCTGGATCAGCGCGCGTGCGGCACCCTGGGTCTGCGAGTAAGTGTCAAAGGTCCAGTGCAGGCCGTGACCGTTGCAAGAGTCCTCCGTCAGGCGATCGGTCGCAGCGCTGGCGAATATCGCGCCGCGCCGTGTTGAGCCCGACCTCAGGCTTATGCTGATGATCGGCAAAGACGAGCTCGATTTTTTGTCCGAGCACGGACCCGCCGAACTCCTCAATGGCCAAACGGGCGGCTTCGACAGACCCCGCTCCGGACAGGTCCGCGAAAGTGCCGCTCATATCCGTCAGCACCCCGAGCTTCACCCTCTGTTCCTGCCCCGCAGCACCCGTCGCGAGCACCGCAACGAGGGCCGCGGCCGCGAGAGAGAATTTCCGCCTCATGATGTTCTCCACCTTTCTGGCCGGCTTATCCGGCACGTACGCTCACCTCATCGGTCAAAAGTTGGCCGCCGGTCAACGCCGGTGGCCGGCCGGTTCGCCTGCGCAGCCTCGAAGTGCATCGAAGATCACTTCTCCGTTCAGGCAGCGGCCGACCCGCCGAATGCGCCCATAGCAAGGCGCTTAGGTCCTTGAGTATCCTTCGAGCATCGAGTCATCCACGTCCGGTAGATTGACGACGATGTTCTCCGGGGTCCTCGTCGTCAGCCAGACAAGGTCCTCGGTGACGCTCATATTGACCTCGACGTGCGGCATGTAGGGTAGCACGAACACGAAGTCGCCCTCCTCCATGTCGACCCACTCTGCGTAGCCCTCGCCGAAATAGATGCGCCCGCGGCCCTTAAGCAGGTAGCCCCCTGTTTCTGCTTCACCGTGATGATGAGGCAAGGAGCGATATCCCGGCTCGTTGCTAACCTTGCCAAACCAGATCTTGGTTGCGGGCGTGTGCTGAGGGCTCACGCCCGAGATTCGCACGGCGCCGCCTGACTGGCCAGTTTGGCTATGCTCCTGACCCTTTCGGGTGACCACTGGTTTCGAATTCTCCGCCATTTCCGCATCTCCGCAATTGTGCCGATCGCACATCCTCGGCGTGGACGAGCGGCCGGCTTATACGTCTTCGGAATCAGCAGCACGACGAGAAATACCGCGACCGAGACCGCAGCCGGTTGACGGATGCAGGGAAAGGACGGACGCTTGCAGTGGGGATACGGTGCCGGACCGTAACGGGGATGCGCTGGTGAAGCAGTGCGCTGGTGAAGCAGTCTGCACGTGATGAAACTCCCGCAGATGTGGTAGCTATCACTCAAGTTCTCATGTGTTCAGTCCGAGGGCTTGGCGACGTTTCGTCAGCGTCAGCCTGAGGAGAGGCAGGATGAGCACGACAGTAGCCGTCGCGCCGAAGACCACGATGCAGCGCGTTGGTCGGCGAACTGATGATAACCCTGATTCTGCAAAAATGGCGGAAGCAGCATCAATCCCGCGAGCGAAATCAGCATCAAGCCATACACGATCGGTACTGCCGATTTCGAACTGTGTTGCTGATTGTCATTTTGATGCTCGCCGTTGAGCGCTGCTCATCGCATGGGCTGCACTGGCCATGGACCAAGCGCCACTTCGTGGAGGGCACTCTCGGGAAGGCCCTGCATGAAGAGCCCCGTCCCGGCGCCAAGCGCAAGCTCACTGGCCAGGAGGAAGCGCTTCTGGTCGCGACCGCGTGCTCCCGCCCGCCCCAGGGCCGCGCTCGCTGGACCATCGAACTGC
>JAJFBI010000215.1 GCA_020697385.1 Microvirga sp.
CCAGGGCCTCGGAGAGGGCCGCGAGGTCGCCGTCAGTGACCATGGGCCGCCTTTCTCTTTGCCGCCGCAAGGGCCAGCAGCATGGCCACCAGCATCAGGCGTGGCGGCTGGGGAGGAGTAGGGGTGTTAGGCATCATTCATCTCCATCTGCCGCCGCACGCCCGGCCCGTACTCGTCTGCCAGCGATGGCTCGGCCTCGGCTTCCTGCTCAGCCTCCTCGGCCCACTCGAGTACTTCCTGGTATTTGTCCAGGAACCTTTGGTAGGCCTCGGAAAACTGAGAAAACCAAGCCGAAGCCTCACGGTAATGCTGGTCTCGAGCCGGGTCTTTCGGCACGTAATTCCGGCAGACCTGCTCCGCGTCTTTGACGTTGGCCAGGAGACGCTCGGCTTGGGTGGATAGCTTCATGGCTAGGCGATGCGCTGCCGCCGGACAAACGTGGTCACGGCGTAGAACGCCAGCCGACCATCCTCGTCGACCAGTTCGAGGTCGCCCCGCTGGAGAGCGTCCCGGACGACCAGAACGGCGTCCAGCACCGTGTAGGCGGGCTTCCTGAGGAAGGGCTCATGGCCCTCGCCGTCAGCCCCGTTGCTAGGTTCTGCCTCGGCCTTCTTGGAAAAATCCACATCGGCGGCATCGAAGACGCCTTCGAAAGCATCCGCGAGCTCCTCGCGGGCCGACGGCCCGTTGCCGGTCGCGGGCTCGGCTCGGACCACATCCTCCTCTTTGAGGACGCCCTCAAAGGTGTTCGTGGGATCAACGCAACGCTGCTGGGCGGCCTCTGCCAGCGGCTCAGTCGGCGTCTCGTCGTTGCCGTTCGCGCACTGCTCCAGCGCCTCGAAAACGGCAATGGCCTGCTCGGCGAATGAGGCGGCTCTGTCGCGAGAGGCCAGCCTCGCAGCCTCGGCCTTCTTGTGCTGCCGCCGCTCCCACGTCCGCCTGCCGGCGGCGACCCGGTTCGGGTTCGGCTCGCGCTTGGTCCGCCCTGTCTGCTCAGTCTGCTCAGTCTGCATTACGATCTCCATGTTGGTCGGATGGGGTGGCGCTCAGTTGGCGTTGTGCTGGCCGCCGCCGAAATTTCCTTGGTTGTTGTCCCGCGAAGCGTCGCCGCCGCGGGATCTGCCGCGCGAGCCGAGATCTCGCGAGTCAACCGCGTACTTCTTTTCGTACTCCCGGCCGCGACGGGCTCGCTCATGATCGGAGTCGCGGTTGGCCGCCTGGCCCATGCGATCCGTCTGCTCCGACAGGGACGCTCCCTTGCCGGATGGGCCGAGCGAGGAGTTGAGGTCGAAGGCCTCCGCACGGGTGAAATGGGCGTGTATCCCACCCCATCCGACAAAGAACACGCCGACAGCAATGGCTCCTGCGATGAGGTGTCTCTCGGGAAACTCGAGCATCGTGGCTCCCGCCTGAGTGGGCGGAGCCGCTTTTGAGCCCCGCCGTCGCTTAGGTTTAGCGACGGGAGAGACTATGGGGACAATCTGTCCCCTATGTCAAGGACAATCTGTCTCCTAGTTCGACTTCCCTTGGCGGGTCGAATCAGGCCGGCGCCGAATCGGGAGGCGGCTGATCGGCACCTGGAAGTCGAACAGCTGCTCGGCCGACACGCCGGTGATCAAGCAGAATTTTTCGACGTATCGATGCGGCAGCGGCGAGCGGATTTCGTACTTCTTGTATGCGTCCAGGCTGATCCCCAGCGCTTTGGCCATGCTCGCCTGGCCCCAGCCCATCTCCTCTCGGATGGCCTTGGTGCGCATGCAGAACTCGACGTTGAACGGGACAACGGGCTTCGTGCTCATACCCTCAGCATGCCGCCGGACGTGAGCCCTCGGCAGGGACCTGTTTGTCCCCTCCGCTTTGGCACGCTTGGTCGCGCCAGAAGTGGTTGACAGGGGGGACAAATCGTCCCTAGATGCGGCGGCCATGATTACCCTACGCAGATTCGTTGACGGTCTCGCCGAGGAGCTGGGCGTTAAGGCCGAGGCACGCAAAAAGTGGTGGCAACGCCGCGGTGTGCCTCTTGTTTGGCGTCGGCGGGTTATCGCTGCAGCTGCTCGCCAGGACATCCAGATCGACTGGGATGACCTGGAGATGGGGCCGCAGCTTGACCGCTGCGTTAGGGTACATAATGTCCCCAAGCGGTCAAATGAAATCACGTCCACCTGCTCGGAGGCGGCCTGAATGTCAGCGCCATGGCTGCACGACAGCAGCAGCACGGCCGCGAGGATGGCCGTCACGATGAGTGGCATGAAGTCCGAGTCCCGCCCAGTGCCCGTGTCACCCGCCCTGCGGCGGTCCGAATACAGCTTTGGCCGGCCTCGTCAGTCCGGGTGCTCGCGCTTCATCCGTCCCCTTAGCATTGTAAGGTTTCTAACCTTTCGCGCCACAGTTCTTGTTGCACCGCATTGGGAGCCCGGCGGTATAGAGGGCAATCTGGCGCGTCGTCAGCACCAAAGCGGTCATGACCTTGCAATGTGCGGTGCGGCATGAAGCCCTTTCGCGGCACCTGCGCCCACTGCACGCCCCCTGCGCAGGGCACCTGTGCGCGCGCCCCGTCCGTGAGGGCCGCCGCATGAAGCTCTCGATCGACTTCGACGGCGAGCCCAACAGCCTCCGCCGCGAGCTGCGCAACGCCTTCCGGCTCGTGGAGCGGGAGGCTGCCCCGGAGCCGGTCGACCAGCGCGTCACCATCACCGTCACCGACCAGCCATCACCAGCAAGGAGAGCCCCCATGGGGACGACTCGGATGCGTTCGGATCAGGCCGCCACCATCGATCCGGACTTCAAGGGCCGCTTGAGCGGCCAGAACGTGGACCTCGAAGTCCAGTGGTCGATCGATGATCCTGAAGACATCGCGGCGTTTGATGAGGTCAAGGGTGACGGTGACCGCTCGGTGGCGCGTGTAACGCCCATTGCCGGTAGCGGGGGCATCGTGACGGTGACGTGGACCGCCCAGAACGGCAGCGAAATGCTCACCGGCTCCGAGACTTTCGAGATCGAGGGCGAGGCAGTTGTTTTCGCCGGCCAGACGGTGAACGTCACCGACCAGTCGGCCCTCGGCACGCCAGCCGCCTGACCATGAGTTTCGACCTGCCGCAGCGGGTTGATGCCGGCGCCGAACGGACCGCCGGATTGTGCGCTGCGGTGCCCCCGATCTCCCTGGGGCAAGACTTTCTAGCCTCCCTGAACAACTCGGGCGGGGCCTCCGGGCCTCGCCCACTTCTTTCGCCAGCAGTGAGGGGCCGGGATGGCGACGGGGCATGGTGCCCCGCCGGCCCTTCACTGCTGGCGAAAGCCAGCATGCGTGTTCCTCCTCCGAAGCATTCAGCGGCCGGGCTTCGGCTCGGCCGCACCTTTCCTTTCTGGAGACCCGCCGATCTGGTCCGCGACACCCAGGCCGGCGGGTCCCCCGAGCGGAGAGGTTGAACAATGACACTTGGCCAAGACGCCATGAAGCCAACTCCTGAAACCGATTTTGAGCCGCCGAACGTCTGGGCCTGGTCTCAGACCGCAGAGCCCGGCGACTGCCTCACCTACTGGGAGGGCAACCTGGCCGAGGCTTGCGAGAAGGAGGCCCTCGCCGAGAAGGAAGGAGCCACGAGCAGCGTGGCTCGAGATGTTCGCCGCGAAGCCTCGATACTCTACGAGTGCGGCGACGCCTTGTTGTGCCAGCGCAAGATCGGGCCTTTGGTGAAGGCCTACATCATCAAGCGCCGGGCGTCTCGTCGGTGAACCGACCGAGCTACTCGGGCTGCACGATCTACGACGCCGAACGTCTCGGCCACGATGACGCGCGGCTTGGCAAGCCGGCGCAGGACAATCCGTTCGACGACTGGTTTCGCGCCTGCGCCTACGCCTACGGCCATGCCGCTGCCACGGACAAGCTCTGCGAGAGGATAGTCGAGCAGGCGCAGCTGGCTGGTGTTCCACGCGCCTTTCGTGACGCGCAGGGGGGCGAGTGATGGCCGAGCCAGAAAGCAAGGTTTGCGCAAACCCTGCGTGCCCAAAGATCTTCACTCGAGGCCGTCGCTCGAAGAAGGATTGGGCGGACCAGAGATATTGCAGCGCCCCTTGTGCGCGTCAGGACCTTGGCGCCCGCAGGACAGCTGCCAGGCCGACGCTCACCAAGAAGTGCAAAGGTCCAGGCTGCCCCAAGATCATCGCCAAGCCTCTGAAATACGGGGCGAGCCGCTGGGCAAAGACCGAATTTTGTTCGCAGCGCTGCTTCCACAACCACCGATCGCACGACCTGCCGGATCACAAGGTCTGTGAGGGCTGTGGGGAGACCTACTACCGCCCGGAGGGGCAGCCGACCGATCAATGGAAGGCGCGTCGCTTTTGTTCGCGCTATTGGTCGCAATGCCCTGGGCTCAAGGGCAGGACCGCGACGAATCTGGCAATGGGTCAGGCCATGCGGCACGCTGCTGCGCCAAGGCCGGCTCGCGCCCGCCCGCTCCGCGGCCGACCCGCCCCCGCGCCGCGACTGCGCAAGCCGTGCGCGATCAGCACCTGCCCCAACGAGGTCGTGCAGCAGCCCGAAGAGGGCAGAGCACACTTCGATCAGCGCCGCTACTGCTCCGGCGCGTGCCGGAAGGTCGGCGTCCGCAGGTCGAACGTGGTGCAGCTTCATGCGAGTAAGGCCGCTGCCGAGGCGAGATCGCGGAAGGCTGCTCAGGGGAAGGACGCTCAAGCACCGAGCCCCCGTCGCAAGGGCAGCCTGCAGCCGAATCCTACGCGCCTGGCGCGGTCCGTCGGTGATGCCGAGCGGGCGGCGGACATTTTACGCGTCCATGGTCCGGTCTGGCCGATGTGTACGATCCAGAAGCCGCATCTGCCGCCATCGTCAAACGATACCCACTGGCACGTCTGCGGCCGCGACGACGTGCCGGTCGAAGAGATGCTGAAGGAGGCTGGGCTGCCAGTTGCGCAGACGACCGAGGAGGCTGAGCTGCCATGAAGCCCGCTCACGCTGGCTTCGTCTTCCTGTCCCTGCTCGCGGGGACGCCGGCTTATAGCCACGACTTTTACATGGGCCTGCAGCGTCCTGACGGCGGCTCGTGCTGCAATGGCAAGGATTGCTTTCCTACGACCATGTGCGTGCAGGATGGCCGCGAGGGCGTGAAGGTCAAAGACCAGTGCCGGCCAATCGAGTGGCCCAAGGTGCTGCCGATGTCCTCGCCGGATGGTCAGCCACACGTCTGCCACAGTGCGGGCACGGAGCCGATCATCTGGTGTCTGATACTTCCTGGTGCAGCCTAGCCATGCCTTGCCCCTGCGGCCAGCCCTCCCGTCCTCGCGTCAGCAACAACGGCCCGCCGCCGACGCTCTGCGTCGCATGCCTGCGGACGCACAAGTTGGCGAAGAGCCGGAGGTGGCAGTTGAAGAACCTCGAAGTGCACTACCAGAACCGGCGGGACTGGTGGGCAAGGCACGGGGAGCGGGCGAACGCGCACCGGCGGGAAGCCCGCAGGCAGGCAAGGTTGACGGGTGCGGATGGGGCGTCGGCGTCGTGAAGGGCTGGAAGCTAACGCCAGAACTGCTGGCCATGGAGAGCAAGAGCCCCCTGGAGCGGACACGAGTTGCTGCGCCCATGGCTCCCCGCGGAGAGCCGATGCAAGCGCCAACCCCCAAGCCCTCGAAGTATCGGAACACAAAACGTGTCGGCCCGAACTTCATGGGTGGCGAGCGCGAGTATCGATCGCAGTGGGAGGCATCCGTTGCGGTGCAGCTCAGAGACGAGATGATGGCAGGCCAAATTATGGCGGTCATGCCTGAGATCAGCTTCGTCGTAGGCCAG